>CAIJXO010000049.1 GCA_903824735.1 uncultured bacterium
CGACGGATCGGTGCTAGTCCCGACGATTTGCTGATTAGCGGGTTTGGCGAGCAGGGAGCGGTAGCGTTACGTTTGCCATGATGTTTTTGTTTCGGTGCCCGGCCGATTTTACGCCTTTTCAAGCTGTAAAATCGACCGGGCTATTATTATATTTAAATGGGACTATTTTGAATAAAGTTTAGACGCCATTCAATCTATACAAGTTTGGTGTTTCTAAAGGCTTTTTGGGTCAAATTACACCACACATTTAAAACTGGAGCAAACACTCTCCCGAAAACCTAAAGTTATTTGACATTATTTCGTATCTTTGCTAGTATTTTCACGCATACAGCTCGCAAGAGCTATTTAATTATTATGGCAAGATCAATAAAAAAAGGACCGTATATAGACGAAAGACTTGTAAAAAAAGTCGTTGGTAAGAAGCCTCTCGAAACGGGTATTATTAAAACATGGGTACGTCGTGCTCAAATCTCCCATGAAATGATTGGTTTCACCTTTGGTGTATATAATGGACAAAAACACATAGATGTTTTAGTGTCCGAAGAAATGGTAGGACACCGTTTGGGAGAATTTTCTCCGACCAGAAAGTTTATTAGACATGGTGGTAAGATGCAGAAAGACTTGGATATCAAGAAAAAGGAAGCTGAAATCACCGCTGCCAAGTCCGCTAAAGCGGCTGTGGAAGCTAAGAAATAATAACTGTTATGAATATTACTGCTAAATTGAGTGATTACAGACAGTCACCACGAAAGGTTCGTTTGGTCTCAGAATTGGTTAAAGGAAAGCCAGTCTCTTTTGCTATGGATCAACTTTCCATTTTGCCAAAGCGCGCCTCAGCTCCTCTTATGAAATTGTTGGCTTCCGCTATTGCAAATGCAAAGAATAACTTCGGTTTGGATATTGACGCATTGTTTATTAAAGAGTTCCGCGTAGATGGCGGAGCTATTTTATATCGTAGAATGCCACGCGCTCGTGGTACTGCTTATCCAATCCGCAAGCGCACTAGTCATATTATGGTGACTTTGGGTGCCAAGGAGGCTCCTGTTAAAGCTGTCAAAGCTAAAGCTGAAAAAACTGAAGATAAAAAAGTCGTCAAGGTCGTCAAAGCCGTTAAAAAAGCTAAGCCAGCTACAAAAGCTAAATAAATTTTATGTCACACACAGTACATCCTTATGCCCATCGCCTAGGAATCATCAGAGACTGGAAGTCTCGTTGGTTTTCTCGTGGTGCGGAATATCGTCAAAATTTGAAAGGCGATATCTTGTTGCGTGAGTTCTTGGAAAAGAAACTCCGTGGCTCATATGTTTCTTCTATTGAAATGGAGAGAAACGAAAAAACCTTCCGTTTGATTATCAAAACTTCTCGCCCAGGCGTCCTTATTGGTCGCAATGGTGAAGGTGTAATGAAACTCAAGGCTGATATTTTGAAATTTGTTGCTAAGAATAAAATCGTTTTGGCTCCTGACTTCAAGCTCGACTTCGAGGAAATCAAAAACCCAGAAGCTGATGCTGATATTGTCGGTCAAATGATCGCTGAATCTTTGGAAAAGCGTATGCCTTTCCGTCGCGTAATGAAGCAAATGGTAGAAAAAGTTATGGCTAATCGTGAGGTGAAGGGAGTCAAGA
>CAIJXO010000050.1 GCA_903824735.1 uncultured bacterium
AAGCTAAGGAGCTTATTTTGCGCGAAATTCCAAATGAGGAAATAATATCTATTTATATAAAAGGAAGTTTGGCTCGACAAGAACTTAATGCTGATAGTGATGTCGATATTGTAGTAATACTGAAAACTGATAAATATTTTCCGCAATTGTATATGCTGTCTGACGATAGTAGCAATACCGCGGAGTTTCCTTTTCAAATTGTCGGTTATTCCCTTGAAGAATTAAAGACTGGTGTGTGGTCAAAAAATCGATCCCGTCCAACTTCACCAATAAGCACCTTTGTTAAACATCTTGATCATTTGCCGCTTATGTATGGGGTAAAACCAGGCGACAAACTTTTTACCAGAACCGATCTAAAAGACCTTCAAGCTCTTTTGACGGCCATGAGAGATAAGTTTATTCCTGAGTATAATGACGGAAAATTTGAATTTAAGGATCTGATTAAGCAGACGATTTGGCTAACTGAAAGAGAACAGCGGGCACTTGGCCATAAACCAGATTACTCTTGGAAAAAATTAGCGGACCTTGTAGATAATGACGAACACATAATACACAAAGCTCTTAAACTTAGGAGTCAAAATATTATTTCCGAAAAAGACCGTGAAGATTTTTTGATTGAACTAAAAAAATATATCGATTACTTAAATATTACTTTCTATTCTCCAAAGCACTCTTAATCGTATCCGCATCCGAGTATTCAAGCTCAGTACCGGTCGAAAGTCCGCGACCGAGATGTGATATTTTTAGATTATATTTTGTAACTAAAGGAGCTAGGGCTTCAGTGACAAACTGTCCGGTGTATTCACCATCAGGATTGGCATTGAGTCCAAGAATTATTTCTTTCAAACCAGTCTTAACTTTATTTTCAACGGCAGTAATTAGTGCGCCCAAACGGATTTTCTTTTCCGGTGTTTTATCAAGTATTGGCACTGTACCACCGAGTACAAAATACTTTCCATCAAACGAATGGCTTTTTTCCACATTTTCAAAATCCACATCACGCGAGACAATCATAAGCGAGCTATTGCTGCGATTCGGACTGCGACAGACATCACAGATATTTGAACTATGCGCATCTTTAGGAAAATATCGGAAGCAGTCTTTACAGATTTTGATTTCTTTCTTGAGCTCTTTTGCAAGATTTAAAAATTCATCGAGGTAGACTTCGTTACGCGAAAGTAGAAAATAGACAAAGCGCTTCGCTTGGCGCGGGCCAATGCCTGGGAACTCACTAAAAATCTTCGTCAATTTATTTATTGTATCCATAACCTAGAAAGCGGCATTATCTTGCTTATTTGACTGGTCAAAATCCTTAAAATCAGAGTTCTTATCAATATCCAAGAAAGTCGATTTGTTTTGGTCAAAGTACAGCTCGACTTTACCGGTCGGACCATTTCGGTGCTTCTCAATCAAGATTTCGGCGATATTTGTCTTCTCGCTTTCATCTTTATATTTATCTTCACGGTGGATAAACATAACCACATCGGCATCCTGTTCGATCGAACCTGAATCACGCAAGTCGGATAAGCGGGGACGGCCACCGCGCTGTTCCACGGCACGAGAGAGCTGTGACAGAGCAAGGACTGGGACATCAAATTCACGAGCCAAATGCTTCAAAGATCGTGAAATCTCAGTAATCTGCTGGACGACATTGTCATTGTTCTTGCTTTGTACTGGAGCCATAAGCTGTAAGTAGTCCACAATAATCAAGCCGATACCTTTATCATTCTTTAGTCGTCGTACAACTCCACGCATTTTTAAGATGTTATTGGCTGGTTGATCATCGACGAAGATTGGCGCTTTAGCCAAAACCCCAAGTGAATCACGAATTTTATCAAATTCACTCTCTAAAGTTAACTTACCGGTACGCAATTTCCAAGCATCGACACGAGATTCGGCGGCAATCATTCTGTCTACCAATTGCTGGTTGGACATTTCGAGTGAGAAGACCGCGACCGGAATATTGTGTTTGATGGCGGCACCACGAGCAATATCCAAAGCGAGGGAAGTTTTACCCATCGAAGGTCGAGCGGCCAAGATAATCAAATCCGACTTCTGTAAACCAGAAAGTTTGGCGTCCAAATCTTTGAAACCAGTTGGAACACCACGAAGTTCATCTTTACTTTTATGTAGTTTATCCAAACGCTCCCAAGCTTCACCGAGCACATCTTTAATTTCCACAAATTTATTGGAAGTCGTACTCTGTGTTACTTCATAGATTTTCTTTTCCGCCATATCAAGCAAAGTACTTAAATCTTCGGCCTCTTCATAACCAAGTAGAGAAATATGCTCAGAAGCTTCGATAAGCTTACGCATGACATTTTTCTTTTGCACGATCCCAGCGTAGTGTTCGGCATTTGCTGAAGAGGGCACTAAGCTGACAAGTTCTGTGAGATAACTACTACCACCAACTTGTTCCAGCTGATTTTTCTCAGTCAGACGAGCAGTAAGCGTCAAAAGGTCAATTGGTTCACTCTTATGAAAGAGCTCGTTCATCGACTGGAAAATAATACGATGCTTTTCCGAGTAAAATGCATCAGCGCGAATGATGTCCATGATTTCATGAATCGCTTCTGGTCGAAGCATAATCGAACCCAAAAGGGCGCGCTCGGAGTCGATATTATTTGGTGGAATTCTGGTAACTGATTTTTTAATATTTTGTGACATTTCAAACATTGTATCAGCCCTCGGGCAAAAGCCCAAATCGAAAAAGGGCGTAGGCTGTGAATAGACTGTGGACAGTTTTTCGTGTATTGTATCAGTTCATGGCCTCGGATGAAGTAATAGTCAGATTTGATAAAGTTTCTCATGAATTTGGGATAAACAAGCCGATTTTAATCGAGGCGGATTTTACTGTCCGTCGCGGTTCCAAGATTACCTTGATGGGGCAAAATGGCGCCGGTAAAAGCACGATTTTTGGCCTAATTACTGGGCATTTGAAGCCAGAGTCAGGCGATATTGATATTGCTCATAAACTTTCGATTGCGACCGCTAAACAGGTTATTCCACGAACAGATCTACATTTAACTGTCCGCGAATTTTTTGATAAGAGTGTTAAAGTCAAAGATTATGCGATTGAGCCCAAAATTGAGAAAGTTTTGGAAGTTGTAAATTTAAAAGCGCCACTCGATAGAGTAATTAAAAGTTTTTCCGGTGGACAGCAGGCTCGACTTTTACTTGCTTCGGCTTTAATCCAAGATCCAGATTTACTGTTACTTGACGAGCCGACTAATAATCTTGATAAAGCTGGAATCTCTCACCTTACCGATTTCTTGATCAGCTATCAAAAGACCGTGATTGTGATTTCGCACGATGCTGATTTCTTGAATGCCTTTACGCACGGGGTTTTGTATCTCGATGTTTATACCAAAAAAGTTGAGCAATATGTCGGAGACTATTTTGATGTAGTAACACAAATTACCGCTCGAATCGAAAAAGAAAATATGAAGAATGCCCAGCTGGCCAAGCAGATTCAAGAAAAGAAAGATAAAGCGAACTTTTTCTCAAACAAAGGAGGTCAAATGCGTCTTGTGGCCAAGCGTATGCGTGAAGCGGCGGAAGAAATGGAGGAAGAAAAAGTGGATGTGCGTCGTGAGGATAAAACTATTCGCAATTTTACTATTCCAGCTCAGAACGATTTGATTGGTGAGATTATAAATATTTCTAGCTTTAAAATTTTTAAAAATCATAAGCCTTCGGTTCGCAAGGCGCATATTTCTTTACATAAAAAACAACACTTGCTTATTTCAGGCCCAAATGGAATAGGGAAGAGTACGTTACTCGAAGCTATCGCTACTAATACTTCAGAAGGGGCGAAAGTTAAACCCGCCATTAAAATCGGCTACTACCGTCAGGATTTTTCCACATTGAATTTTGAGGATACTGTTCACGATTCGCTTATGGCCGTTATGGAAAAAAAAATTGAGCAAGATATGCGGACGATTGCCGCTGGGTTCCTAATTACTGGCGAAATGATTAATACCAAAATCGGTAGCTTGTCCGAGGGTCAAAAAGGTCTTGTTGCCTTCGCGCGTCTTGTTATGGAAAAGCCTGGTCTGTTAATTCTCGATGAGCCTACTAATCACATAAACTTCCGCCACTTACCAATCATCGCCAAAGCTCTAGATCAATACGAAGGCGCGATGATTCTAGTTAGTCACGTCCCCGAATTCGTCAAACAAGTCCGCATCGACCAGGTATTTGATTTGGAGAAGTAGAATTTGACAAAATACTCTCTTTTGTGATATTATAGTGAGCATAAAAAAATGAATAAGAATTACTCAAGACAAGGAGCAACTCCTAGCTTTCGTGGTGGTAACTCGGGACATAGCGCTCATCGAAGACCTTCAAGACCAGCCACTCCAGGTACCAGTACCGGTTATCAAGGTCATAATCCTCGCCCAGCACCTGCTGGCGGTTTTCGAGCGCCTGTTCGTCGTGGTCCTCCAGCTCGAGGTGGTAGTAGCGGTTATCGTGGCGGCCGACCAAGCTTTGGCGGCGGTAATAGAGGTGGTGGAAACCGCTTTGGTGGGCAGAACATCCACTTTTCAAAATTCATAAATAAAGCAGAACCAGTTGCTGAAGAAGTGGTTTATGTACCCGATAATAAATTCGCTGATTTTGTTATTGATCAAAGATTAAAGCAAAATATTATTACCAAGGGTTACGTTACTCCGACTTTGATTCAGGATAAAACTATTCCGCATATTTTGGCGGGTAAAGACGTGGTGGGTATTGCCAATACTGGTACTGGTAAAACCGGTGCGTTTTTGGTGCCACTAATTCAGAAAGTTATCTTAAATAAAATGGAAAAAGTTCTTGTGGTCGTGCCGACACGTGAACTCGCTGTTCAGATCAATCAAGAACTAAGAAGTTTTGTGCCAAACCTCGGAATCTTTTCTGCTTGTTGTGTTGGAGGGGCTTCGATTGGTGCCCAGATTGCTGAATTACGCCGAAGCAATAACTTTGTTATCGGAACACCGGGCCGTTTGAAAGACTTAGTAAATAGACGCTGTTTGGATCTATCAAAGTTCAATACCATTGTCCTCGACGAGGCCGACCGTATGCTTGATATGGGATTCATTGCTGATATGAAATTTATCATGGCCAAAATGCCAGCTAAGCGTCATACTTTATTTTTCTCGGCTACTATGTCAAAAGAAATTGAAGTTTTGATTAAGCAATTCCTACATGAACCAGTTGTCGTTTCCGTTAAAACTGGTGATACATCTAAGAATGTGGATCAGGACATTGTTCGCGTAACTGGTGACAAATTAGTCGCCCTTGAAGGACTTTTGAAGCAATCTGAATTCTATAAAGTGCTTATTTTTGGTAAGACTAAACACGGTGTAGAAAAGCTATCTAAAAAATTGATTGAAAAAGGCTTCAAAGCTGAATCAATCCACGGTAATAAGCCTCATTCCAAGCGCCAGAGGGCTCTAAGCGCGTTTAAAGACAATTCTGTGGCCATTCTAGTGGCGACCGACGTGGCGGCTCGCGGTCTTGATATTCCAAACGTTTCTCACGTTATCAACTATGACGTTCCGGCAACTTATGACGACTATGTACACCGTATTGGCCGAACTGGCCGTGGTGGTAAGAAGGGTAAAGCACTGACTTTCGTGGATGGGAATAGCCGCTAATATCTGAGTGGAACCTCGGGTGACTTATGCACATTGTTAAAATTGCGCAATTTTTTGTTTGGGTGGTAGAATTAGGCTGTAAGAAATTTATTAGAAATAATCAAATAAATATATGAAAGACAAAATGACAATCGATGATTTGGCCGTAAGAATGGATAGGGGTTTTAGGTCAATTGATAAGCGATTTGAATACATTGACCAAAAGTTTGAAGGAGTTGGTCAGCAATTTGAGTCTTTAGCCGAAAGGGTTGACATTGGGTTTGATAACGCTGAAAGCACAATGAAACATAATCACGCAGAGCTAAGTACCCGATTAACTGGCGTGGAAAGACGACTGGGGAAAGTTGAAGATATTCTGGAGCCGAATTTGGCTAGGGTTTAGGAGACAAATCTAACCCCAAAACTTTATCAAAATCCACAATCGTCGCTATTTTGTCTTCTTTAGATAAATCTGATTTTAACACTGCGAATACCATAGCTAGACCTTGGGGAGCACTAAAGTCGTTGTTTATTTTTTCTATAAACTCAGTCCTTAGTTTTTCATCCACTTTTCCAACTGTGCTGCCGAGTGCTTTGACATTCTTCAATAAACGCTCGTAACCGGTCGCCGCAGATTGCATTCCTTCCCAAGTAAAATTTTGTTTAGAACGGTAGTGAGCTTGAAGGAAAAAATAACGCAAGGCTAGGGGATTGAAGCCTTTTTCTTTTACTTCAGTTAGACTGTAACCGGTACCCTCAGACTTGGACATTTTGCCATTATTCACCAAAAGCCACTCGTTGTGTAACCAATAATTAACAAAAGTTTTACTATTCGCTGACTCACTTTGGGCTATCTCGTTTGTATGATGGATCGGAATATGTTCTACACCACCCATATGGACGTCTATTGTTTCTCCCAGCAATTTCTTGGCCATTGCTGAACACTCAATAGCCCAGCCAGGGAAGCCATTACCATTTTCAACAAGAGGCGAGATAAATGGAGAAGGCCAAAATTGTAAAGCGTTTGCATGTGTACCTGCTCGGAAAAACCAAAGCGAGAAATCCTCGGGGTGTTTTTTCTCTGGATCTTCAATATCTGCATGTCCTGCTCCTTGACGATTAGCCGCTAAATTCTGCTTGGACAGTCGGGTGTAATCTTTGGCTTTGGTTACATCAAAATAGACCGCTAGGGGTGTGACATAAGCAAAACCCTTGGCGATTAAATCCTGTACCATAACTTGCATCTCTTTTACATATTCAGTAGCGCGTGGCTTGTGTGTTGGCTCAAGAACATTTAACTCTTTGGTATCCTCTTCAAATACTTTGATATATTTATTGGCAATTTGATCAGGTGTTAGCCCCTCTCTTTTGGCACCTTTTTCCATGCGATCTTCACCGCTGTCAGCATCACCGAGGTTATCACCGGTTAGGTGTCCGACGTCAGTGTAATTTCTAGCAAAATTCACTTTATAACCATTGTACTCAAAAGTCCGACGAATGATATCCGCCAAGACCATCGCTCGAAGGTTTCCAATATGCTGTGTCCAGTAAACCGTCGGCCCACACTGGTAAAACAAAACTTCACCAGCCTTAATCGGCTTAAACTCTTCTTTTTGGCGTGTCAGGGTATTATAAACTTGCATAAATTAAAACCACTTTTTCTTCTTAGCAACCATGGAAATAATGACAAGGACCACTATTTCAAAGCCGACGATGTAATACCAGAAATCGGGGTTATTTACACCCGGGATATAATTTGTAGTCATCGAGAAGAACCCCGTAATAACAGTAAATGGTAAAGCCAGGAAGGTAAAAATGGTCAGCATTTTCATGATCTCATTTTGCTTGGTCGAGAGTAGAGAATTATTGGTTTCGCGGAGCTCTTGGAGAACTTGAGTGACATTTTCTAGTGTCTTGGAAATCTTATAGTACTCGTTGATGATCTCATCAAGCTCAATAGCAAAATTTGGACCAAGTATTTTCACCGAGTCGACTCGTAAGGTCTCGAGAATACTGCCGTGGGGCGTGATAATGTGGTTGAAGTTGATTATTTCACGACCAACTCGGGACAGTTCGAAAACCATTTCTTTTTCTTTACCCGCAAAGATTTTTCTCTCGGCTTCGTTTAACAGATAACTAATGGAATCAAGCTCGTCGGAAAGTGATTGGTAAATAGTCTTCATCATCGCGAGGAAAAGCTCACCGGAACCAATCTGAGCAGTATTTTTATCAAGAATTGAATTAACTTCAAAAATCTTGGCATACTTTTCCATTGAATCGATACTTTCATAACGATTGGTGATGATGAATTTCTTGCCGAGAACAAAATCGATTTCTTGGCGATGGCTTTTGTGGTGAGTGTGTTTGAAAGCGGGGAAATGTAAAACTAAATAAACATAGTCTTTATGAGCGACGAGCTTATCTTTGAAAGTGGGTAGTAAAATATCCTGAGCAACTTCCGGGCTAAGCGAGAATTCCTCCATTAAGGAGCGGGCTTCCTCTTTGGTTGGTGACTCAGTATCAACCCAGATGGTAGCCTGATAATTTTGTTTTTTTAACATAGGGAAATTATAGCACACCACTCCGCTAATTTACAAAGCTAAATTAGCTTCGCGGCGCAAGTGGTGTGCCCCGCGAAGCTTAATTTGATTAAGCGGAGTGGGGCTGTTATACTGTATCTCATGTTACCTTTTTTAAAGAAATTTCACCTGGTGATTATTTTAGTTTTACTAGTGGCCCTGGGTTTTACACTCGGTGTTGCTTTTGGTCAGAATCATCCCGTTATCGCGACATTAAATAGTACTCCTCGTGACCTAACGATACTAAATGACACCACCGCCTCGACCACAGGGCCGATAGATATGGCCCCTTTTTGGAAGGTGTGGGGTCTACTTGATTCAAAATACGTTGCCACTGGTAAGAAAGAGCCGGCCACGACGACTGCTCAGGACCGTGTCTGGGGGGCGATAGAAGGCATGACCGATTCGCTTGGCGATCCTTATACTGTCTTTATGCCACCAGAAGACGCAACCGATTTCAAAGCGGACATCAGCGGAAATTTCGAGGGGATTGGCATGGAGATTGGTATTAAAGACAATATGCTTTCCGTTGTTTCACCACTCAAAGGCTCGCCAGCCGAAGCGGCTGGACTTAAAACAGGTGATAAAATAATTACTATTAATGGTGAGTCGGCAGTTAAGCTCCCAGTTGATAAAGCGGTAAAACTTATTCGTGGACCAAAAGATACAACAGTAAAAATTAGTGTCTTACGAGGTACGAGCACGAAGCCCATCGATTTTGAAGTCAAAAGAGCGGTGATAAATATTCCTTCAGTTAAGACCGAGATCAAAGACGATATTTTTGTCCTAAGTTTGTATAATTTCTATGCTGAATCGCGTGGTCAATTTAACCAAGGTCTAAGAGATTTTATTAAATCCAAGAAACATAAACTCATTATCGACCTGCGCGGTAATCCTGGTGGTTACCTTGATTCTGCCGTCGATATGGCGAGCTGGTTCTTACCACTTGGTAAAATAGTGGTTCGGGAAAATTTTGGAGAGAAAAGCGATAAAGCGGAAATCGTCTATCGCAGTAAGGGATATAATGTTTTTAATGATAAACTTAAAATAGCGATACTTGTCGATGAAGGCTCCGCTTCAGCTTCCGAAATTTTAGCCGGTGCGCTTCAGGAGAATGGCAAAGCCAAACTGATTGGTACCAAAACTTACGGCAAGGGTTCAGTTCAGGAACTTATTCAAGTGACCAAAGATACAGCGCTAAAAGTCACTGTTGCCAAGTGGCTGACCCCAGGCGGTAAATCGATTTCTGAGACTGGTATTACTCCAGATTACGAAGTAAAGCTAACTGAGGCCGATCTTAAGGCCGAAAAGGATCCGCAGATGGAGAAGGCGGTGGAGGTGTTGAAGATATAAAAGTCATAAGACAAAAAAACAGACAACCCCCTCGCGTTAGCTAAAGGGGGCGTGGTGAATGTTGTCGTCGACACTACAGAAGCGTCAACGCGAGAACGACACAGTGGAAGATGATCATGTTCACCGGATAGAGAAAGTCAATGACTTTTCCTCTCCAGGTGTACTTAACCACGAAAAATTGTATCACGAAACTTGCTGTCCAGAAAAGCCAGGAGATTGTTGGTTCTCCACTTGGCGTGTGCCAAGCACCAGTGATTGTGGGAACAAACCCGATCACTAATGCGACCTCAAGGAGCACTTGGGCAAGGACGGCGGACTTTGAAATCCACCAACCTAATCCCGCGAGCACTCCCATCCAGAAGCAAATTTGACCAACTGTACTCAGGGCTCTTACCGAACCTGTGTAGGTGGCCATGACGACAGTGATGATGCACATTATCGAACTTGCGGTCGGCAGAATGCTCTTCACCCAATCGCCAGTCATTTTCTTGTAACTGGTAAAGTTTAAGATGGTGATGAACGACCAAACCGCCCACGAGCTGATATTCGGGCTGGTTTTCCCCGCTGTGTTTAAGTAGTTGTACGACACATAGGCCGCCAAACTCAGAAACCCAGCGAGAATTGCCAGTGTCCGGCTTTTCTTCTCGGCTGTATTCAAAGATCAGTCCTCCGTTGGGTTTTGCTACCACTAATATAGCATATATTAATGGCGATTGTCAAGCTTCATAAAACACCCATTTAAGGCTATAGTATGGGCATGAAAATAATTTTACTTAAAGACGTAAAGAAACTTGGGAAGAAGTACGATGTAAAAGATGTGGCTGACGGGCACGCTTTAAACATGCTCATCCCAGGCAAGATGGCGATTCCAGCGACCCAAAGTAATGTAAATATGATCGAGGTTAAGAAGAAGGCCGAAAGCTTTATCGCTGTAAAGAACGAAATGGAATTGCAGAAAGCATTAGGTGAGATCAAAGGAATCAGCATTACTATGGGCGGTAAGGTGAATGACAAAGGTCATTTATTTGCTGGAATTCACAAGGATGAGGTCATCGAAGCCCTAAAGAAGCAAAAAGGAGTCACTCTAACCTCGGAAAATATTGTCCTCGAAAAGCCAATCAAGGAAGTTGGGGAGCATGCTATTGCTGTTAAAGTAGGGGAGAAGGAAGCTAGTTTCAAGCTAGTTATCAAGGCGGACAAATAATCTAAAAATAAAAAAGCCACTCTCGAAATGAAAGTGGTTTTTTTATTTTATTTATATTTAGATAACACTGACGATTCCTTTCTTTTCAATCTTAGAATCAAATGAAGTCTTGCGTTTGGTACCAAATTTTACTTTACCTTCTTTAACGGAGTAGATGGTGTAGTCTTTACCCATCTTAACGTTTCTACCAGGCATAATATTGTAACCTTTCTGGCGAACGACAATAGAGCCCACTTGAGCAGTCGCACCATCGGCAATCTTGATACCAAGGTATCTAGGATTCGAATCTCTACCGTTTTTTGTTGTACCCGCGGCTTTTTTATGTGCCATATTGTTGTTTAAATATTAAAACTTACCTGATATAATGTAGTCCCATGAGTATAAAGGATATTGTCGGAAAAATCAAGCCCGCCCGTACGAACGTACGTTCGGGCGGGTGGTCCGAGGTGCTTATAGTAGCCTGTATTGCCCTTACCGTATCGGCGGGGTTTGGTATCTATAAGCTCTGGGCTTTTGAGGATAATAGGGGACTTATCACTATCAAACCCTCCACTTATGCTATCTCACCGACAACTACCACTGAAAAAGCCTTCGTCGCGTCAAAAACGGGTAAGAAATACCATCTGACGACCTGTCCTGGGGCGAAACAGATCGCCGAAAAGAACAAAATCTGGTTCAGTTCTGCGGTCGAAGCCCAAAAACTCGGTTACAGTCCGGCGACGAACTGTCCCGGTCTGAAATAGGCACTTTTATTACCCTATTTTTGCCCCCTTTGTCAAGGAAAATACCCTTGTTTTAAGCCAGATTAGGTGGTTTGACGGGGGTCTTTTTGTGTGGTGTTTCCTTGACAAGAAAGCTCAAAGGTGATAGTATATAGGAAATCAGGCGTAAGCTTGATTTTTAAATTAAATACATGATAATTGAATTAACATCAGCAGTCGCTCTACTGATATCATCGCTATATGGTCCAGCCAGTGCTGTGGCTCAAGATATGGCCGGTGATATAAACACTCAAAGCCAAGCGGCGATTGAGAAGCCAGTAACGCTCGCTAAATACGTGCAGGAATATTTTGCCGAGACTCCGGTCTTAGCCGAGATTGCTTTCTGCGAGTCAACTCTCCGACAGGTAGATAAGTCTGGTAAGGTCTTGAGGGGGAAGGTGAACTCTGACGATGTTGGCCTAATGCAGATCAACGAGGTCTATCACGGCGAGAAAGCCAAGTCTATGGATATGAATCTTGAGACTATCGAAGGTAACTTAGCTTATGCTAAATACTTGTACGATAAGGAAGGGACAAGACCATGGAATTCTTCGGCCAAGTGTTGGAATAAGTAATACTAATCAAAAGAAAGACCGCTGCTCAGTAGAGGGTAGCGGCTTTCTTATAGGGATACCATGTCGCACAATATATCTTCTCCCCAACATATATAGGGGTCTTCCCTAGGAGACTAAAAGAAAAACGGCCAAGCAAAGACAATGATAAGTATCACGATTAAGATAACGTCCGGTATATTAAATATTTCCCAAAAGTCTTTCATGGTAGTAACTTAATCCTCTTTTATTAATTCTTGACAGTATTAACGCTGTTCATAAAAGGCGTCCAGACATATTGAACCCAGAGATCCCAGAGATAAGTTGCCGGACCGACGAGGAAGTTGTCCCAAATCTTGACGATGAAATCCCAAATATCTTTTAGGTTGATACCGTAGTAGCTTAAAATGGCGATGGCGACGATAATAATGATTATCGACTTAATGAATCCCCTGTTGGTTTGATAATTTTTCATAGCATTAATTATATACTATCTATTAATAATTTAAAACTACAGATAAAGCAAGGGGTCAAGGTAAGCTTTAGGATCAGCTAGCGGCAATGTATAAGTACCAGCACAGACAGCACTTTTTAAAGATGAGACTTTTACACCTTGTCTCGCATAAACGCTCATGTGTAGATGTGGTCCGGTGCTATAACCGGTATTCCCAGAATAAGCTACCACATCGCCAGCGTTTACTTTTTGCCCAACAGTTGCCGTTATTAATGACAAGTGACCGTAGGTGCTAGCGAGACCGTTGTCGTAGCGAATAAAAACCCACTTGCCATAGGAAGCGCTTCTGCACACCGCGTCAGTGTCCCCCACACCTTCGACTACACCAGCGCCGGCTGACATAACAGGTGTACCAATAGCGACCCCAAAGTCCGTACCGTTGTGGTAACCAGAAGCATAAGCGGTCTTAGCAAAACTGTTGTAACCAAAATTCTGCGTGATCCTGACATTGCTTACCGGCCAAGATAGAATTCCTTTTCCTGAGGTTGGATAACTCTTTGGGTCGATGGCAAGCTTTAGCTGGGCTTCAAAATTGGCAACTTCTTTTTCAAAAGAATCCATCA
>CAIJXO010000051.1 GCA_903824735.1 uncultured bacterium
AAAACACTACGATATCGTAGTGCCAATGAAGTCGCGAGAGAGTATGGTATACTTAGTAGTAATTAGTAGTTGAGTTGCATTTCACCCCAAGATTTACATGTACAAATACATCTGTATTATACACCCAAAGACCTTTTTTGTCAAGTATTTTTGAGGCGCAAAAATAACCCTATTCCTAGGGCTATTTTACCATCGCCTCCCCAATCTTATACTGTTCCCCGGCACCCATGGTAATGAGGACATCATCTTTTTTAAGACTGATTTTTAGATATGAAATAATTGAATCAAAGTCAGGAAAAGAAGAAACCCTTCCCAACCCTTCCCTTGTCAGGGAAGGGCTTTCTGCTTTCCCCCTGACAAGGGGGATTAAGGGGGTTTCCCTAATTCTCTCCGCCAAAATCTCCGACGAAATCGTTGAATCAAAGACTTCACGCGCTGGAAAAATTGGCGTAAGGATTACTTCATCAGCGTCATTAAATGATTTAGCAAACTCGTTCAAAAGTAATTTCGTACGAGAAAATAAATGTGGTTGAAAGACGACGACTATCTTCTTATCTGGATATAATTCGCGCGCTCCCTGTAGAGCCGCCTTAACCTTCTGCGGATTGTGCGCATAGTCATCATAGACCAACGCCCCACTATCTGTTTTACCTTTGTATTCAAAACGGCGCCAGGTACCGCTGAACTGTGCTACTGCTGAGTTGGCTTTTTGGGGGTCAACACCCAGGACCTGCCCCACCGCCACAGCCGCCTTAGCGTCCTGTCTATTATGCTCACCTGGGACTAACAGCTTTTCGGTTAGCTTTATTTCGCTGTAGTCTATGACCTTACATCTAACATTATTAATAATAGATTGAAGATTAGGAAGTTTGGTATTACAAATCAGAAAACCGTCGACGGGAAGTTTCTGTGCTAGATGTAAAAAAGAATTTTGAATATCGGCTAAATCTTTATAAAAGTCCAGGTGATCTTCATCAATATTAGTTATCACCATAATCGACGGCTCGAGATTATGAAAAGACTTCTTATATTCATCGGCTTCGACAACTAGATACTTACTCTTCCCCATTATGAAATTACTATTACCAATCAAGCTGCCGACAATCACCGTCGGCTCTAGACCGTTGTCGATCATTACTTTGGCCACCATGGCGGTAGTTGTAGTTTTCCCATGAGTACCGGATACAGCGATTGTATATTTCTCTTTTGAAATAATATTGAGAGTCTCCGGATAAGTCAGCATCTTAGTCCCCAATCTTTTGGCTTCGACAAACTCCGGATTATCCTGACCAATAGCGACTGTATAGATAATAAGATCACAATCAACCGGCACATTCTCTTTCTTTTGCCCAATCACAATACTAGCGCCAGCTTTCTCTAATTCCTCGGTCACTTTACTAGCATCACGGTCCGAACCGCTTACTTTTTTGCCTTCCAAAAGGAGCATACGGGCAATCGAAGAAATACCGATGCCACCGATGCCGATGAAGTAGATGTGGTTGGATTGTTTTAAAATGTTTTCAGACATATTTCATTTGTAATACGAATATATAGTAGCATAGAAAAGTGTTAGTAAAAGCCCGACTGGATATCGGGCCTTCACGGTTATCTTTCGTCCTCATTCTTCGCCAGTTGGGCGTGTCTCGTTGTCGAGCCGAATCGCTTCGGCCAGAATCACGAGTGCGGTGCGCACCCGCAGACTCACACCGCCGCCACCTTCAGTCCTGAACCTGAGTGGAGCAAGAGTATCCACAGACAGGTGAACATCTCCCTGTTGGTCAATGATTACTGAAATGTGACCTTTGAATTCTCCGTCATGATCATCGTGCACTCGAGAGTAACGAGTGACCGGGGAAAGTGTTCTGGGCCAAAATGGCGTCTCAAGAATTTTCCTTATGTCTTTATCTGGGTCAAATGCTCTAATAGGCATGAGATACCGTCCTTTCGTGTTTGCTAATCTAAAAAAATATTAGCATAGTGAAGTCAGCTTTACAAACTCTCCACCACCAGCGCATTTGTACCCGAGCTTTTACCAAGAGGAAAACCAAAAATCATAACCACCTTATCCCCTTTTGCGGCCAATTTATTTTTCAAGATTAAAGCTTTCGCCTCTTTAATTACATGAGTGATATCAGTGAATTTTTTACATAAAACCGGCATACAACCATAACTGAGCGCTAACTGATTTACCGTAATCTGTCTCGGGGTAAGAGCCAAAATCTTTTGTTCCGGCTTATAACGAGAAATCATACGAGCGGCAAAACCTTTATCAGTTAAAGCCACTATCAATTTCGCGCCCGATTCCTTAGCCACTTCAATCGCGCCGTTACCAAGAGCATCGGACGTTCGCTTGATCGAATCGCTATATTTTCGACTACCGACAATGTCACGATAGTGAGGCTCGTTTTCAATCTCCTTAGCAATTCTCGTCATCATTGTTACAGCCTCGACTGGGAATTCACCCAAAGTAGTCTCTTCAGAAAGCATAATCGCATCGGTACCATCTAAAATCGCATTGGCGACGTCAGATACTTCCGCGCGAGTAGGCACTGGTGATTTGATCATCGATTCAAGCATTTGAGTTGCGGTAATAACTGGCTTACCAAGTTCATTACAGCGACGGATAAGCATTTTTTGCGCCATTGGCACTTCTTCAGCGGGAATCTCGGTCGCTAGGTCACCGCGAGCCACCATCACCACATCGGTTTCTTTTAAGATGGCCTCAATGTTTTTCAAAGCTTGTGGGGTTTCGATCTTAGCAATAATCCGCGCTTCAGATTTAGCTTTATCTAAAATTTTTCTTAGTTCGGTAATGTCCTCAGCCCGACGAACAAAAGAGAGAGCAAAATAATCTACTTTATTCTTAAGACCAAAAGCAATGTCGGCTAAATCTTTTTCAGTCAAACAGCTTACTGACAAATCAGAACCGGGCAAGTTCAAACCGCGGCGGCCCTTGGTCTCACCACCGACTAAGATTTTACAGACGACATCATTACCTTTTATGGAAATAACCTCCAATCTTTTTTTACCGTCGTCGAGCATAACTGGATCACCCACCTTCATCTCTTTAGCAAACAAGGGATAGTTCACACTCACGCGATTTTCGTCACCGACAATTTTGTCGGTAGTAATAATGAGTTTGTTTCCAGGCTTAAGCATTACCGTCTTTGTGGTAAATTCGCCGATTCTAATCTTTGGTCCGCTCAAATCTTGCAAGACCGCAATTGGGGTCGGATTCTTCTTTAAAACTTTTTTAAGATTATCTACCTTAGTCTGATGTTCAGCAAAATCGCCGTGGGAGAAGTTCAGGCGCATCATGTTCATGCCGGCGTTTACAAGCTCGGTTAATTTTTCAACACTACTAGTAGCAGGACCTATAGTACAGACGATTTTGGTTTTCTTTAGGCTGTTCATATAAAAAATTAAATTAATAAAACCGCCTCGGAGGCAGTGTGCGCGCACTAGGATTCGAACCTAGGACCCCATCAGTATCAGTGATGTGCTCTACCAACTGAGCTATGCGCGCATGAGTTCGTCCACGAAATATAGCAAAAATTATGAAAAAATACAAACGAATCAGGGGCGCCGGGATAAAGATCCAGGCGCCCCTATGATTGACGGGTTGGCTCTTACTTGAGCCCACGAAACCCCTCGATTTTCCACCCCTCAATCGTGGCCCGATGAACTCGGTCACCACGGGAGAGGGACAGAGAGAGTACGCGCATGGCAAGTGCTGCGACAACCACGACGATGATCGTGTTTCGCAACAGAACCGCTACGTATCTCCAGTCAATGAACTGTCCCCTTGCATGAGCATGGTACATATAGAACCACCTCCCTTTCTTGTCAAACTACATCTTATCATACTTCCAGTTTAAAGTCAAGCAAAAATCCGGGGACGTATCCCCACACGCCCCACTGCTGATATAATGGCTAAATGACTAAACGCCAGTTTCTCTCTTTACTCCAGAAAGTAATACGAGCTGGAGCAGAGTCTCGAATCGCTTCCTGTCGTTGTGTGCGTTGTTGTAATGA
>CAIJXO010000052.1 GCA_903824735.1 uncultured bacterium
ATTGAACCGATGACCTCGTCATTACCAATGACGTGCTCTACCAACTGAGCTACAATGGCTTCTAAAAGCCTTCCCTAGAATAGCTTATTTATTAAACTTTTTCAATGTAAATGCAATACCACCAAGCGTTGAAGCTTGGTGGTGTACGTCGTGCTTGTCCTACTACCTCGGTAAGAGTTGGATCAAGCTGGCGGTGTTTGGTCCAGTCTCGGCTTTAGTCAAGACTGTCTCAATTACCTGAAGGACCATGAGGAAAGTGTGCTCTAGTGCATGGAAGATTTCCGGCACTAGGAACCGAATAAGAATGATTGCGAGCGCTAGGCCCAGAACCCTAAATATTCTCATATGATTAAGGTTGAGGATAGGCTTATGTCGTTGACGAGACGACATTGTGCAAATAAACTTACACACTCCCCTCGTTGAATCTCCGAATTCTTCCAGAGTCTCAACGAGAAGCAGTTCCGTTATTTGGTTTTCAAGTTTCGGTCTTCTTTCTTCTCCTGTGGGGAGTATAGCATATATGCTATATAAAAGTCAAGTGAATTTTGATACGACAAAGGGCAGGTTGTGAATCCACCCCCTGCCCGGGTTTTACCCTGTGTTCCTCCTATGTCCTCGCTCCGCTTTTACATTGGAGGCTATTTGAGCCGCAGCCACTTCGCAGCACGGTTACGGACACTTTCGCGGGGCTCGTTGTAGTCCACGAACAAGTGAAAAGTGCCGACACCGAGATCCCCGAAGAGCTGGATCGCAGGAATCGTCTTCTCGACGAACTCCTTGCGTGCATTCGCGAGCTCGACCTCACCTCCGTCAGTTCGCGGTCCGCGCTCTGCTGCTGCGGCGGCATCGTTCTCCCGACGACGCAGCTCCTCCTTGGTCGGAATGATGAGCTGAATCTGCACCAGCTCATATTCCTCCCTAAGGCGGACAAGGTCAGGCCAGAATGCCCGAACCTGCTCCACATCTCGGAAAGACCCGTTGAAGAGGAGATGCTTCCCGTGAGCCGAAGTAATGAAACCCGGCCACACAGACTTTACGATCGGAATGAACGCCGAATTCCGAATCAAGACTCCGGCGTCCTGATCCGCCTTGATCACCGGTCCATGAACCGGATCGGTATCACGCATCAGACGGGTCATTTGCCCCGTCGATAACGCTACAAAACCGTAGACCTCCTTGAGCCACTTGGCCAAAGCGTCCTTTCCGCAGAATCTCCCGCCCTGAAGTATCAGGGCAATTCTTTTACTCACGACACCCTCCCTCAATGCGGCACCTTAAAAGTGCCTTCGTTGTTACTTCGGACATTTCGAACACTTTCTACAAAGACCTCTTCCTGCGCGCTCGATGGGACTCGAACCCACGACCTCTCCCGTGCACTAATTCATTACTTTCGTAATGGCATGGACTATATCTTTACCCGTCTTGATTGATCAAGCGAGGGTACTCCGGTATCTAGTCTCTACGGCGCCCTCAAGACTTTCTTGAGGTTCCCACGGTGTTCGCATATCTCTAAACGAGACTTAGCCTTCACCGTTATCCCAGAGAGTTTCAATCTGTCTCTCGACAAAAAGCTGCACGTCTACAGGGGAGCGTTCTAACCAGCTGAACTACGAGCGCATTTTCAATAATCTCTCAAAAATTATCCTCTTCCTCATCAGGAAGAGACCATCATCCTTGAGATGTATACTATTATACATAAAATCATATAATTTCAAAGCGTCTAAGGTACTATAAGAAAGCCGATAGTAGTTTCGCTTGTTTTTGACAACTGAACCACCCAATAGACCGACAGCGGCTAACCTACTCTTTAGTCTCGACAAAAAGTCTAACGAACAAGAGGTAAACACCAAAAGCATAGCCGGGTCTGGGTTAATCCTCTCTTTGTGTGAATTTCCGACCCAAACACTACCGTCACCATCAAAATAACCCCTAACAAAATCCGCCAAATATTTCCGAGGAACATTCGGCACAAAAAGGCTTTTAGTTTTATTCTCCGCATAACCCAATCTCCGTAAATCTTGACACATTTCTTTACTACCGATTTGCAATCTGTATAAATTTTTCTCCTTGCCCTTACCTTCCCTTAACCCAATCTTATGATTAGATTCTAAAACTTTTCTTATCTTATCCAGAAGATCAAGGTCGGTAATTTGGATCGAAAAGAAATCAGCTCCCCTCTTATTGTGAGTAATATATCCATCAGCAGCAAAAAATCCCAAAACATAAGCCGTGTTATGTGACCATTTTTTAAAGAAATCTAGATTTACTTTTCTAGAAATAGGCATGCACATATACTAACACGTGACAGGAGATTACACTAACCACTAATTCTTTACTGTGCCGATGAATGGAATTGAACCATTTTTTGAGGCTTATGAGTCCCCCGTTCTACCATTGAACTACATCGGCAAATATTTCCTCATAGGAAAAACAGAGTCAATATAACATTTTTTGACCGAAAAACAAGCCTAATTCGTGTTGCGGGGCTAGGATTTGCACCTAGGTCTCAAGGTTATGAGCCTCGCGAATTACTGTTACTCTACCCCGCTGACGCTATTCTACCTCATTTCTGATGAGAAAACAATGGGCCCAGCTGAAGCCTCACGGAGTGCGACGGCACGAGTGTGAGCAAATTTTTCAGCAGAAAAATTATGCGTGCTTCAGGCTGGGCTATTGTTTTCTTCTCTAGATGTAAGCAAATTCGCGGAAGACAAGTTCGTAGAGTCCAATTACCCTCTTCGCCTCCCGATGATTAATCAAAAATTCTGAGCCCTCATGAGCAATCGCATTACGGATTTTGTGTGCCTCCCACGCACTTTCGATATTAGTAAAGTCACTAGGCTCGACGGCTTTGAGCTTGTCGCCAATCGTCCCCTGATTGTAACCCATCTTTTCCAAGATATCATCAAGCATAATGTCGCATTCAAGAATCGCCAGCTTCCAATCGCTCGGATTGTCTGAGTTGATATGGATAATCACTCTCTGCCATTTATCATTCCCCACTGCCGGAGGAATCATGCTGTTTACTGGCTCAGGTTTGTTTGGCAAAGCCAATCTCGCGTGCATATTGCGTTGAATGTGTAGGATTTTGCTTGAGGTCCAAATGACGACAAAAATTAAAATGATTGACAAGATGAAGGAAAACGAAAATATCTTCATGAGGAAGATAACGGCGTAATCAGGAATAAGCAACCAGAAAGTCTTAACATTCGAGGTAACACTACCGTCAAAACTCGAGCCAATAGTCCTATACAGCGAGTCGATAAAGGGATTCAGAGCGACTGAATGAAGAGCATCTATTTGTGATAATTCTTCTGGAGGGTTCATACTTGCCTAATTCTACCAAGAAAATCCTATTTCTCAAAGTCACTTCCGGCCTTAAATAGAGCAGTCTCGTTTGAGTGAGCCGACAAAAGCTGAATACCGAGCGGTAGCTGCTTGCCATTCATATCGGTGAAGCCAGAAGGGATAGAAATCGCTGGTACACCAGCCAAATTAGCCGGTACGGTAAAGATATCTTCGAGATAAAGGGCAATTGGGTCGCTAATTTTCTCACCGATTTTGAAAGCGGGATTTGGAGCGGTCGGGATGAGGATAAGATCGACATCAGCGAAAACTTTTCTAAAGTCCTCACGAATCAAGTCACGGACAATGTTCGCCTTATTGTAATAAGCATCATAGTAACCAGAAGACAAAACGTAAGTTCCCAAAATAATACGGCGCACCACTTCTTTACCAAGACCAGCCTGGCGGGTTTTAAAATAATCGTCTACCATATTGTCCCCGTCTTTATGTAAACCGTATTTTACACCATCGAAGCGGGCCATATTTGAAGACACTTCAGCCGGAATAAGCGTGTAGTAGACCGACAATGAGTAAGCAATGTTTGGCAGACTAACTTCTTGGACTTCATAGCCAAGTTTCTTGAACTTTTCGACGGCTTCGTTAAAATTTTTCAGAACAACCGGATTTAAACCTTCCACTTTCATGGCTTCTTTGGGAATACCGATCTTTAGCTTCTTATTTTTTAATTCCAAGTTAGGCTTTTCAATCGTAGTGCTGTCCATGACATCTTTACCAGAAATAAAATCAAAGACAATTTGCGCGTCATCGATATTCTTAGCAATCGGTCCGATTTGATCAAAAGACGAACCCATCGCCATCAAACCATAACGCGAGACAGCCCCGTAAGTTGGCTTTAGTCCAACTAGTCCACAAAAGCTTGCCGGCTGTCTGATTGAACCACCAGTATCGGATCCGAGAGCGACAAGCGCCATATCGCCTGCGACGCTAGCAACGGCACCACCAGAAGAACCGCCAGGGACACGTTCTAAATCGTGAGGGTTATGAGTCGGACCAAAAGCACTGTTTTCTGTCGAGCCACCCATCGCAAATTCATCCATGTTTGTGCGGCCAAGAAAGACTGCCCCAGCCTCTTTAAGTTTTTTGATCACGGTCGCATCATAGGTGCCGTGATAATTCTCAAGCATTTTAGACGCCGAGCTCACTATCCTCCCTTTCACCAAAATATTATCTTTAACGGAAAATGGAATACCCGTAAGCAAGGTGATATTTTTCTTTTCTTTTATTCTCTCATCCGCGAGTTTAGCTTGATCAATGACATCAGAGTAAACTTCAAGATACGCATGAATATCTTTATCAAATTTCTTAATATTTTCAAGATAGGCCGAAGCCAGATCCACCGCCGTGTATTTACCGGAAGTTAAATCTTCGTGTGCTTTGCGAATTGTCAGATTTTTGGTATCAATGGTCATATTATTGTTCGATAATCTTCTTTACTTTCAGATAGTCACCTTCTTTCTTAGGAAATTCACTGACAATCGTCTCAGTATTTGACCCACTTTGATTTGGGTTTTCGTCAGGACGGGCGACGTTACGTAAATCTGGTATCTTTCTTTCCTCACCAAGTTTTGAAACAGCATTTTTGATCTGATCAACATAATTTAAAATCGCTCCAATCTCTTTGAGATAAGATTTCTTTTGCTCTTCCCCTAAATCGATACGAGCCAATTTGGCCAACTTTTCAATGTCTTTAATTTCAAGCATAAAGCAATACTAGCATTTTTTAGATAATTTTCAAAAACTCCTCTTCACTTAGAACCTTTACGCCCAATTTCTTGGCTTTGTCGAGTTTTGAGCCAGCATTCTCCCCAGCTACCAAATAGGTAGTCTTGACTGATACGGACTCAGAGACATCACCGCCAAGTGCCCGGATTTTATCTTTAGCTTCATCACGGCCAAGGGTCGAGAGTGTACCAGTAATCACAAAAGTCTGACCAGAAAGCTTGGCCGAAGCGACCTTAACAGCTTTTACGATTTCCACTTCTTTCAAAAGATTATCAAGAACTTTTTTATTCTCTTTGTTCGAAAACCAATCGACTAGAGCACGCGCAACAATCGGGCCCACACCATCGAGCACCTGCAGTTCTTCAAAACTGGCATCTCTGAGTTTTTCGATACTACCAAAATGTTTAGCGAGATCAATCGTGGTCTCCTCCCCGACTTGAGAAATCGATAAGCCAACTAAAAATCTTGATAGGGTGATTTTTCGAGCAGTTTCGACTGAAGCCAGTAAATTGTCGACAGACTTCTCGGCAAATCTTGGCAGAGCCAACAAGTCTCCGCGCTTTAGGGTGAAAATATCTTCGTAGGAAGTAATCAAATTATTATCAAGTAAGACATCGATGATCTTAGGACCACAGCCATCAATGTTGAAGGCTTTTTTTGAGACAAAGTGATAGAACTTCCGGCGCTTTTGGGCAAATGAATCTTTACTGACACAACGCCAGGCGACCTGGCCGGGCACGCGTTCGATACGTCCGTCACCACCACAATCAGGAACATTTTTCGGAAAGACATAAGTTTTTTCTTTACCAGTACGCAAATCTTTCAAAACCGAGACAATATCGGGAATCACATCCCCGGCTTTTTGCAGAATCACCGTGTCGCCAACTCGCACATCGAGGCGCTTGATTTCATCTTCATTATGCAAAGTCGCTCGCGACACGAGCGATCCGGCGACTCTCACGGGGCGTAAATGCGCCACAGGGGTCAGCACGCCAGTTCTGCCGACTTGAAGTACGATATCCTCCACCACTGTCGTCACCTGCTCGGCCGGAAACTTATAGGCCACACCCCAGCGTGGAGTCTTGCCGGTATAGCCAAGCTTGTCTTGTATTACTCTCGAATTCACTTTAATCACAATGCCGTCTAAAGCATAGTCCAAACTATCTTTTTTCCTAGTCCATTCTTCGTAATACTTTTGCACACCCTCAATCGAGTTCACAATCCTAAAATATAGGTTAGTCTTAAAGCCAAGACCCTTAAGAAGCTCAATTTCTTCACCTTGGGTTTTCGGTAGACTTACACCTTCGATTTTGTCGATATCGTAAATAAAAGTGTCGAGCTTCCTCTTCGCTGTCACCTTTGGATCAAGCTGACGAATCGAGCCAGCGCCCGCATTTCTAGTATTGGCAAAGATTTGTTCGCCGTTCTTTTTTCGCTCTTCATTAATCTTTTCCAGTTCTTTTTTGTTCATCCAGGCTTCACCCACCACGATCGCTTCCACTTTTTTGTTTAGAATAAAAGGAATAGACTGAATGGTCTTTAGATTTTCTGTGACATTTTCACCAATCTGACCGTCGCCACGCGTCGCTCCTTGGACAAATTCGCCATTTTCATAAGTTAAAATAACCTTTAGACCGTCGATTTTCAGTTCGACACAATATTCCAGCTTCTCATTTTTCAAGCTGTTTTCTTTATCGATCATTCTCTTCACTTTCTCGTCCCACTTCTTTAATTCATCAAGATCAAAAACGTCGTCAAAAGACCACTGCCGAATAACGTGCGGAACCTTCTTAAACTCTTTCAGCGTTTCTCCACCAACACGCTTAGATGGACTGAGGGGTGAAATAATACCCGGATTCTTTTCCTCAATATCAATCAATTCATTAAGCAAAGAATCATAAGCTTCATCCGAAATCTCCGGCTTATCAAGCACATGGTAGAGGTAGCGATGATGTTCAATCAACTTTATAAGTTTTTCGTATCGTTCTTTCATTTCTTTAGTAAGTCTGTTGAATCGCTCTTTCGACGCGGTCACCACTTGCTGTCGAATCATAACCTCGAGAGGTCACGGTCGTAATAATCGGCTTCTTTGGATCGTTTGTGGCACGAGACTTCTTCATTTCTACGACAAAATTTGCTTCCGTACTCGAGTCAACTCGAGCAAACTGAGCGGGAGCAGCGACGGGTGGGATCTTGGTTGTCTTTGGCCCCATAATAGAATCATACCCAGTCGAACCCTCATCAATTGTGAACGAATACAGACTACCGCCACAGTATATTGACCCCGTTATTTTGGTATCTATCAATGTCGGTATTGCTCCCTTTTTAATATCCCAATAGATTAGACATTCACGTCCACTATCAGCGGCGAAAAAGGCGTGCACGGACTGGCGAGCGGCGGTTGAAATAGCGAGCTCTTTAAGGGCAATACCGAAAATCGAAAGGCCGATAGTTAGCATTAGACTTGAAATCAAGACAGAGAAAAGAAGAGCAAAGCCTTGTTTATTATTCTTTAGCGCTTTTGTCTTCATACTAATAATTATAAATTAAGGTATTCACCACCACTAGATTGTCCGCCCACTTAACCGTCACCGTGACCAAAGCCTCATCAGGCAAAGTGGAATTAAATTTAATCTCGATTTTTCTGGTTAGTCTAGTTTCTTCTACACCAGAGTTATATTGATAAAAGCCGTCAGCGTCTTTTATTAAGTACTTCGTTTCATCAAAAGTAGAGATGTTATCATTTATGGTGTCTATTTGACACCCGCCGGCATCTACACAGGGCGCAAGATTTATCGACTCTGAACTATCCCAAAGTTTTGTCCAATTGAAACTTGCATCATTAATCGAAACCTCATCGCGCTTATTCTTTATATATTCGATAGCATCTTGAACAAGGTAAGAAGCAATCATCTGGTCTTTTGAATAGACAGCTGAAGACAGACCTTTTTGGGCAATCGTGATCGGTGCTGACACCGCCACCATCAAAATAGACACCGCAACTAGCGCTTCAAGTAAAGTAAATCCTTTTTTGTTTTTTAAATCTAGGTGCTTCATCTGTATTTAAATACGCAATATTCTCGCCCGTTGAGACACAGTGGTCTGCAGATCGAAAGTGGTCCTGATCTTATCCTGCACCCCACCCGCTTCGCCAGTCAAAGTGATAATAACGCGAGGTTGGCTCTTATCTCCGGGTGGATTATCGGCGTTGGTCGCACCGACCACATAAAATTTCATCCGTAGAATATTAATATCACTTGAAGTAACCGCTACATAAGCTGCACAACCAACGTCTTTATCCTCGGCGCCGACACAACGCTGGATTTGACCGACTTGCTTTCCCCCGACATTAATCTGGTCGTAGCGATAAAAGACAAACTTACCAAATTCTTTCTGTGATCTATAGGCGATCAGATGACCGCCACCAGAAGGACAGTCGAGATCTGGTGATCCTCCAATGTTTGCGGCACAATTATATTCCGTCCCCACTCTCATATCCTTTGATATGCTCTCGAGAGCAAAATTAACATTATTTATCGCGGTCTTAATCGCCTGTGCTTTTCTATTAGCGTCAATGACATTCATCAAAGCGCCGGTCGCCACCACCATGACAATAGAGAAAACGGCAATTGCCACCATCATTTCGACGAGGGTAAATCCAGATTTAGAAATTAATTTTACAGTTTTACTATTCATAAATTAACGCGCAACTTCGATTAACCCAGTACTAAGGACTCTTACTTTCTTTTTAGAATCTGTCGCTCCCCCTAAAATTATAGTGGCGCTCTCCTTAAGCTCAGGACTTCCTTTAAATCTTATTTTAGCATCTGGATTGGGGCGAATAAAGACGATATCCAAAGTTTCAGAACTTTTACCAGTGGGACAGGTGGTAACGCCCACACCTGGGTCCTCGGTACAAATATCCGCAATATAGTTGCCTTTCGTGATATTGTAGCGACTGACACAACCTTGAGCCGCATCACATTGACTGGCAGTACCGAGGAACTTGCCGCCACCCGGAACTAAAGCATTATCATAGTCTAAATCAGCAAACAAAATAAACGACCGGTTGTTAGCTGAAGTCTTATCAAAATGTACACCGTAGGGCAAGAATTTATCGCCATTAAACTCTTTGATGTTTATACCAAAAGTCTGAGCTTGGCGGATAGTTAGAGCCATGTCATAAGCTAGATTCGTCAGAAAAATCGTGCTGTTAAACCTGGTTTGACTAAATAAGACGACACCAGTCAGAATAACAAAAATACTGATTGTCACTAAAAGTTCAACAAGAGTAAAACCAGCGTTTTTCATACTCACATTATAACATAAAGCCCACCTCACCCCAACCCTCTCCTTAGAAAAGGAGAGGGAGAAGAGAGAGATTAAAGAAAAAAATCAAGAGAAATCCGAGAATCAGAAAGGGGGCGAAAGGCAATTCACTTTTACGACTGATATTTAGACCGTGCCACTTAAAGTATGATAGAGCCATAAGTGCCAGTCCGTAAACCGCGCCCGTCCAGAAGGCTAAAATGACCGCCGTTAGACCAAATCGCAAGCCGAGAAACCAACCGATGCACAATACCAACTTTGGATCGCCGAGCCCCATCAGTCTTCCCTTCGAGAAAAGCCAGATTAGAAATAGAGGAAGGGCTAAAATCGGACCAGCCAAAAGTGGCCACAGAAAATCATTGTGAATAGTGAGAAAAATATTAATGAGCGACAACACACCAAAACTGACTATTAGACCATCGGGGATGATTCTATGCTTGATGTCGTAGACAGTAATCGCCACGAACAGGGCCATCAAGATTAAAGAAATAACAACGATTGGAATATTGGACAGCAACTCAGAAAGGCCGTACTTCCAAAATACTCCCGCAAACAAAAGCCCGGTCAAAAGTTCAACGACCGGATACTGCCACGAGATTTTACTTTTACAGCCTCGACATCTCCCCTTCTGAAAAAGAAATGATAATACCGGCACAAGCTCTGACCACGAAAGCTTCTTACTACAAGAAAAACAAAAAGATCGTCCGCGCGCAACCGAGACGCCAGTATTATAACGCAAAACGACGACATTAAGAAAACTACCGACGATAGTGCCGAAAATAAAAAAGAAAATGTAGAAAAATAAAATAGCAGACATTTTAGCTAGGGATGAACACTATACATTAGAATATTATCGCCATCTATACCGGCCGCCGCAGTTCCATCACATCGTTTATAATCATTTGTTATATTGTCAGCCACAAGTGTGGTAAAAGTATCATTTTGGTCTATTTGGCTACTAGATAATTCCAAAAGTGTGCCTAAGTGATAGTATGTACATTTAGGGTTAGCGCCAGTACCTTTAGTCAGTGGGACGTATAGGTAAGGGTTACCATTTGGATCAATAAGTGAATCTGACGGGACATACTTGGAAGACAGGCTGGATAAAGATATTGGGTATCCAATTGTGTTTTGATTATAATAAAGCGAAAGGCCTAACTGAATTGAAGAAATATCGGCCACTCTCTCTGTATCACGGTTCTTGGCGCGGATATTTGAGATCGAAGGAAAAATAATTACCGTTAAAATGGCAATGATACCGATGACTACGAGTACTTCGACGATAGTGAAGGCGCGTTTCAATTTCATTCACTTATTATAGCACTTTCTAGTCAGTGTTAAAACCAATCTGGTGCTTTGGTCTTTCCTCCTCAGTAACAAGTTTCCTAATGGCATCGAAAACGATTGCAAAATTTTTATCGTACTTTTTCTCCAATTCCTCAATTTTTTCACGTAAATCTCTATGGGCCGCCATCATTTCTCGAATCTTAGTAAAGGTCCTCATTATCTGGATATTTACTTGTATTGCTCGCTTACTCTTGAGTACACTTGAGAGCATAGCGACGCCCTGTTCGGTGAATACATATGGAAAGTGTCTTCGGCCGCCATGGCTTGATATTCCAGATTGGAATATCAGGTTTAACTTAAAATTTTTGAACTCCATTTCACTTAATTGAAACATAAAATCATCTGGAAATCTCTCAGTGTTTCTTTTTACCGCTTTGTTTAAATTAAACGTCTCTACCTGATAAAGAAAAGCTAAATCACTATCGAGCATCACTTTCTTCCCTCTAATAAAAAATATTTTCGACTCGATTTTGTCCAAATCCACAGCAACTAAATTTTGTTCATTTTTCACAGCGCCGACATCCTAACACAAAACCGAATTGGTTTCATTTTCAACGATGTGCATAAACCGCCCGAGGTTCCCACCCAACAAAAAAGCCCCGCTCTCGCAGGGCTTTTAAATATCACATTATATACAATCCCCCCCGCCAGCTACAGTAGTAGTAGCATTTCCAAGTGAATCCACACACCAATTTCCACCACCCTTTAGATTTACCGAGTAAGCTGAGGTCGTCCCGGTCGAATTATCAGCAGTAACGGTGTAACCCTTTCCCTGTAACGAAGTCACAATTTTTAACGCGTTATTTGAGGGCCATCCAGAACCCGAGGCGAACGGTGTCCCACTTACATCTTCCTGCAGAGCCATTTCAGCTCTCAACGAGCCAAGTTCGGCTTTAGCGGCCGCATCAGAACCTTTTGAACGTGCTGAGTTCAACGAAGCCAACACGACCGAAGATAGAATACCAATAATCGCGATAACGACGAGGAGTTCGATAAGGGTGAAACCTCTTTTTAGATTAATTTTTGACATTTAAAATGGATAAAGATTAATAAACTAATAAATAATTAAATATACGACTCTATGTATTATATCACATCTTCTACTGTCAACAATGGTCCGTGTGGAAAAGTCTGCGTTCCCCCTCCTCAGTTGAGGAGGGGGTTAGGGGGCGGTTGTTCTCCCTACATCGCCGACGAGATATTGTAAATCGGAATAAGGACCGAGGCCAAAAGGAAGGCCACACCAAAGCCCAAAAAGACGATCATGATAGGCTCAATCAAGCCGACAATGGTATCAATAGCATTCACGACTTCACGGCGATAAAAGGCAGCGAGAGTCTTTAAAATATTACCGAGCTGTCCAGTCTCCTCACCGATTTTGATCATGGCAATAAAGATACCCGGTATCTCCCCTGACCTCATCATCGCATCAGAAATCGAGCTACCGGTTTTCACATCTTCGGTCGCTTTCTTTAAAATATCTTCAAAAACTTTGTTGTCGACGATCTTCGAAGTTAGCTCGAGGCCACGGACTATCGGAATACCGGACAAAAGCATCACGTTCATGTTGTCGGCGATTCTAGAGAGATACAATTTACGATAAAGCACTTGGACAGCGGGAATTGAAATTTTGAAACGAGCGACTGAATATTGGCCAGACTCGGTTCGGGTATAGCGCCAGAAGAAAAAGCCACCAACTACCAAGATTACCAAGATGAATACACCATAATCAACGAAAAAGTTTGATACACCCAAGACAACTCTCGTGTAAATGGGAATCTCCTGACCAGAATCAGTCAAAATACCACTAATCTTTGGGATGACGACGGTCAACATCAAGACCATCACGGCAATAAAGGTAAAGACAATGAAGGCGGGATAGACCAAGGCTCCCTTAACTTTCGAAGTCACCTCATGAGTACGATCCAAATAATCGGCAAGGTACAAAAGAGTCTGATCGAGTTTTCCCGATTCCTCACCTGAACGCACCATGTTTACATAGAAATCCGAGAAGACATCTGGGTGCTTGCCCAAAGCTTCAGAAATAGTGTTACCGCTTTGCAAGTCACTGGCCACTTCAGCCAGTTTAGTTCTCAAAGCCGGCTTTTCCGCCTGAATCGAAAGTAATTCAAAGACACGCAAGGCCGAAACTTGAGCCTCAAACAAAGTGGCCATCTGACGCGATAGAATCACGACATCCTTGGTGGAAATACGATCGAAAAGAGAAATTTTTCGCTCCAACAGAGACTTTTCTTCAATAGGACTAATATTCGACAAAACTAAATCTCGCTTTTGCAAAGAACTGATCGCCACTTCGACACTGACGGCCTCAATGGTACCCTCTTTGCTTTGACCAGCGCTATCAATGGCTTTGTACTTGAATATCATTAATTTAAATTATTACAACAAGCGTTCCAAGACTTTCGGATTATTTGAGAAGAGATAAGCATTCTCGATGGTAATCTCCCCGCGCGCCACCATATCAGCTAGACAATGGTTCATATCAATCATACCCTCTTGAGAGCTAGTCTCGATCACGGTGTTTATTTCATGAGTGCGCTTTTCACGAATGAGATTGGCGATTGCATTGTTATTGATCAAAAGCTCATAAGCCGGAATCAAACCGCCAGCAATGCGCGGAACCAAACGCTGTGAAAAAATACCGTTAAGCGAGCTTGCGAGCTGAGTACGGATTTGATCTTGCTGATTGGCTGGGAAAGAG
>CAIJXO010000053.1 GCA_903824735.1 uncultured bacterium
ATGGTATATGGGAAAAAATGACTTGCGATAAGTTTAATGACCTTAGTGAAGAAGGAAAAAAGATTGGAGCAAAGATGGTCAGAGATACAATGAATCGACTGAACAAAAGAATTCAAAAGACTTTGAATACAAAATATCCTTTATTTGCTTGGGAAAATGGCAGCGTAGTAAGAAAATTTGTTGGTGACTCACCATCGCTCACCTAGCTTCACTTAGACTTTTGGTATGGCCGATAAGGTTAATACCAACAGTCAAAATATAATCCTAGACAATACAGAAACTGCTGATTTAGCGGGATTTTTTGATTTACTAGCTAAGTTTGACCACCAGGATCGCACAAGGTCTGTAGTCGACAATACCTCTCTAGTTTCAGCTCCTAGAGGGGTATTGTCGGTGACAAACCGAGACAATCTGGATAAGAACCCTGCTGTCAGGACATCAGGCAAAACTTGTTCTGTTGAAACCGTAAAGGGTCTTTAGATGCTTTTGCGAAAGCTGGGAAAACGAGTGTTCGACTTCTCGCCCAGCCATTTGAAAAGCACCGAAATACCCCAGGGGTTGATTGCAAACATAAAACATAAAGTAAATTATGAAAAAGGTTATCGCAATGCCTCCCCACCATTATCTGGTACATACTTAAGTAACTAACTTGTTGATAATATCAAAGGTAGAAGTCGAGCTATGGTTAATTTTTAATAAAAAATGCTAAAATATATAAAATGAAAATAAAAGCTGTCATTTATACTCGCGTGTCATCTAGAGATCAGGAAGAAAGTGGATACTCTCTTGATGCGCAACAAAAGTTGCTTGAAGAATACGCCTCAAAAAAAGGATTTGAGGTCTTGAAAGTATTCAGAATTACTGAATCGGCCAGTGGAAAGCAAATAAGAATAATTTTCAGTGAAATGCTTGATTATGTCAAAAGGCATAACATTGAAAATATACTTTGTGAGAAAATCGATCGCTTAACTCGTAACCTAAAGGATGCTGCGATCATAAACGAATGGGTACAAAGTTCTGGAGATTACTCCGTTCACTTTGTGAAAGAAAATTTCATTGTAAATAGAAATACAAGAGCTCACGAAAATCTAATCTGGGATATGAAAGTGGCTATCGCTCGTTTTTATACCAACAACCTCTCTGAAGAAGTACGCAAGGGATTAAACGAGAAAGCTTCTCAAGGAATGTACCCCGGCTCTTTCAAATACGGATACTTGAGCGAGGGTGAAAAAGGCAGGAAGCGTTTTGTAAAAGACCAAGAGACACATTTGGCAGTGAAAAAACTTCTGGAGTCCTATGCTAGTGGTCAGTATTCGATGAAAGCCTTGCTTAAAATGGCTACTGACAGCGGAATCAGAACCCGCTACGGAAAGAAGCTTTATAAGAGCCAGATTGAAAGATTACTTGTAGATACTTTCAATTACGGCTGGTTCACCTGGAAAGGCAAATTGATGAAGGGTGATCACGAGCCACTCATTACAAAAGAGACTTATGACCAAATCCAAGAGATTAGGATAAGGAAAAAAGCACCATTCTATCTTCGAAAGGAGTTTCTATTCTCTAAGATGATTACCTGCGGCGAATGTGACGGAAGTATAACTTCAGAAATACAGAAAGGCCACGTCTATTGTCATTGCAACCACTATAAAGATTGCGGGCAGAAGAAATATACTCGTGAAGAAGTGATTGAGTCTGGTCTGGTTAATGTTATGGACGTTTTTGCCAGACTAAACAAGACTGATATTGAACAGATACGCGAGAAAATTAGAGCTAACCACGCAGACGAGATTGCCTACAAAGAATCTGTCATAAACAGTCTCAATTCACAGTACAAGGCTGCCCAAGTGAAGATTGATAGACTTTACGATGACAAACTTGCCGGGGTCATTTCGGACGAATTTTGGGCTGGTAAACACAAAGTACTAATCGATGAGCAAAGAGCTCTTACAACCCAGCTAGAACGTCTCAAGACGCAAGAAACCGAGTACTTTGAAGTGGGACTCAATATCCTTGAATTGGCCTCGAGAGCAAAAGAAATCTACTCAAAGAGAACACCTGTAGAAAAGCGTATGCTTTTGAAGTACCTTTTCAAACACATCAGTCTTAAGGATGGAAAAGTAGAATATGAGTTAAAAACACCAGTTCGAAAGCTTTACGAAAAGCTTACATTAGATGAAAATACTTTCGAACCACAAAAAGCCTTTACCGACAAGGCAAAAGCTTCTTCTGGTTCAAAAATCAATACTTTGCTCCGACGGTTGGATTCGAACCAACGACCAATCGCTTAACAGGCGACTGCGCTACCACTGCGCCACGTCGGAATATATGGCTAAAAAAGCTACTCGACTATGATAGCAAGTATTCTCAGAAAAATAAAGCCCTTTATGCTATAATTTACCCATTATTAGATTAATAATAAAACCATGGGACTATACAATATCTTGTTTGGTGGATCCAGCAAAAAGCGTGTAACAGAGAAAGAATATCGAAAAGCCAAAGGCGAACTATACACCGAAGGAATGAGTAAGTTCCACCGCGCCAAAGTCGATGAGATTTTTTCGCCTGAATTCAACATCCGTGGTACTGACTCACACCCCCGAGGCCTAGAAGCGGAGGAGATCGATGCTCGCATCAAGTGGATGCGCGAAAATAAAATCAAGCACGGCTTAAGCGATCATGAAATAACTGAAGTGGAAGATAGCTTCAAAAAAAGACTGTAGAAACTATTTTTCTAAAATACTGATAGTGTCCCGTGCCATCTGCCCCATTTCGTCAGTTTTTCGGACCAACACTTTTACCTTAGAACCTGAAGCAGAGATATCGGCATCGATACCTTCACTACGATTATTTTTCTCTTGATCGATTTTAATACCCAAGATTTCAAGCCCCTGACAAATTCTCTCACGCATAATGAATGAGCGCTCCCCCACGGTCGCGGTAAAGACAATGGTGTCGAGGCCACCGAGAATTGTAAAGTATGAACCTATATATTTTTGTAGACGGTAGGCATACATATCGAGTGCAAGTTTGGATTGTGTATCACCATCTTGTTCGAGTTTTATAAGGTCACGTACATCTGAACTTTTGCCACTGACACCGAGCAGCCCAGACTTTTTATTTAAATATTCGCGCAGTTTTTTGCCTTTTAAAGCAAGATTATCTTCGAGAAAGGCTAAGACGCCAGGATCGACGTCCCCTGCCCGGGTCGCCATCATCACACCCTCAAGCGGAGTGAAGCCCATGGAGTTTTCAATACTTTTACCATCTTTAATCGCAGTCACACTGACACCGCTACCGATATGGCAGACGATTAGCCGGCTCGGTAGCTGAGCATTTTCAGACTGAAGCTTGTGTAAAATGGAACCGACCGAAATGCCATGAAAACCGTACTTTTGGAGACCAAACTTGTCACTATCTATTTTAGCAATACCGTAGTATTTGGCATAATCAGGAATTGAAGAATGAATGTCACTATCGGAGACACCAACGATTGGAATATTCTTGAATGCCTTGCGTAAGGTGAGAATCATTTCATAAGTCGGCAAAAGATGAAGCGGTGCTTCTTTCAACACTTTTTTAATCTCCTTTTCGTAGGCCAGGTCAATAACCTTATGATTCTGAAATGGCTTGCCTGGAGCAACGATACGAATACCAATACCGGCGATTTCATTTTTGTCTGCAATAATGTTGCTGGTTTTAAAAAGATTTAAAGTATAGTTCAGCGAATCCTGAAATTCTTTTTTAGAAACACAATTTTGCACTTTGCGCTCTTCAAAATATAAAGTACTGACATAATCACACTCTGTCTCCGATTTTTCCAAATGCAAAAAGCCGAGACACTTATCTTTGGTGTAAACCGCATACTTTTCTGAAGCACTTCCCCGATTGACGATTAAATATTTTTTATCCATTTCCAATTTAAAATTTCTTCCGGATCATCACCGACTTTCATGATGTAATCCTTGTGTTCGATAATTTTATTCTGATAAATACCGATTAATCTCTTCGCTTTCTCCGCATCAATTACGCCGTTCTTGGCTACTTTCTCAATCGCTTCGATAAACAAGGTGTAACGATCGGTTTTGTTTCGAATATGTAGATCAAGCGGTGTAGTAGTCGAACCACTTTCCATATAACCGTGAATAGATAGGCGGTCGAGGGCATTGGCAAATTTGAAGATAGTTTTTTCAAGAGTGTCAGGATAACCATGGAAGTTGAAAATGACTGGTTTATCTTTGGTAAAATACTTCTCAAAATTTACTTCAGAAATTTCTTTTTCATTACCAATGGTGTCAGGTGAAATCTCGACGACGTTCACAAAGCGCACTTTCACCTCTGGTGCTTCTTTCTTAATTAAAGAAATGGCAGCCAGAGCTTCTTTTACTAGATATTGACCACTGGCACCGAAGACGACATCAGGATTTTCCTCACTAGCAAATTCCCAAATTGATAAGCCGTCACGGACTTCAGCTTGAGCTTCAAGTTGAGTCAACCAAATCGGCTCCAAAGTTTTTTCTACCACCATCACGTTGATCTGATTTTTTGACTGCAGACATTTTTCGGTGATCAAGACAGCTTCATTGGCATCGGCTGGAAAATAAATATTGATAAAGTCATGCTTCTTGTTCAAAAGCTCATCCATGAAGCTTGGATTTTGATGAGAAAAACCGTTATGCTCCTGGCGCCACCCGGTCGATGACAAAATGTAGTTGAAAGATGGCACATCACCGCGCCATTCGGTCTTGCGGGCAATCTTCAAAAACTTGCTGTACTGATCGGCCATACTGGAAACGATTGGAATGAAGGCTTCATAGGAAGCAAAAATCGCAAAACGACCAGTCAAAATATAGCCTTGAGCGAGGGCCTGCAGTGATTGCTCAGACAGCATTTCGATAATTCGGCCATCGCGTGACATATCTTCGTCCCACTCCTCAATTTTGCCGACAAAAGCGCGCGTGGTTTCTTTAAACATATCTTGCAAACGGTTGGAATAGGTTTCATCGGGACTGAACAAGCGGAAATTTCGATTGGCTTCGTTTAGCTTTACAACTTGGGCCAGATATTTGCCGTTCTTATGCATCGCACCAGCCGTAACATCACCCGCGGTAATTATTTTTGTTTCGAAGTCACTAATTTCGGGCAGAATTAAATCGCGACTCTTATCGCCTTTTTTGATTCCAAAAGCATGTTCATTGTCACCCATTCGAAAACCTTCTTTTGGTACATTGGCGAGAATATCTTTACTGAAACCTTTTTCCGTATCAAAAAGTTCTTCAAATTTATACGAGCGCATCCATTCCTCAACTAAACCAAGCTGATAGGCATCAGTTTTAGTTTCCTTACCGACAACTTGATGTGACAAAGCATTGCCTTCAATCTTGTCGCCCTTACCCTCGATTTTTGAACCTTTCAAATATTTAATGCCAGTCCAACCTTTTGGTGTCTTCAAAATAATCATTGGAAAGCGGAAATAGTCATCAAGTTTACGCTCAGGGTTGGCTCGGGCCTCTTTCTGAATTTTACGAATCGAAGCGTATGCATCATCAAGCGCCTCAATCATTTTTTCGTAAACTTTATCATCTTTACCTTCGACAATAATCGGCTCATAACCATAGCCTTTAAACAAAGATTTCAAATCCGCATTTTTCATGCGACCGAAAATGGTTGGTCCAGAGATTTTATAACCATTCAAATGTAAGATGGGTAACACTGTGCCATTTTTAGCTGGGTCAATAAATTTATTTAAATGCCAAGAAGTAGCAGCTGCTCCAGTTTCAAATTCGCCATCGCCCATAAGACAAGCGACAATCAGTTCTGGATTATCAAGCACCGCACCATAAGAAGTCGACAAAGAATAACCAAGCTCGCCACCTTCAAGAATCACGCCAGGGGTCATCGGGCTTGAGTGGCTTGGAAAACCATAGGGCCAACTAAAGTTTTTCGTAATATAACCGATTCCACTTTCATCAAGCTTGGCTTCGGGATAATATTTACCCAAAGTACCTTCCAAATAGACATTAGATTGAATCGCGGGAAAACCGTGACCGGGACCAAGGACAAACATCATCTTGGCATCAGTCTTAATTATCAGATTGTTCAAACAGGCATAGACAAAGTTGATACCCGGGCAAGTTCCCCAGTGGCCAAGTAGACGCGATTTAATATGGTCGAAAGTGAGCTTATCTTTTAGTAAAAAGTTTTCTTGTAAATAGATTTGCCCGACTGATAAATAGTTCGTAGCGCGGACAAATTTCTTGACTCTCTCTACTTGTGAATTCATGTGACCAATTATATCACAATATGCTATAATGTGGCTATGTTAAAAGAAACCCTACCTCATATCCAAACAAATACTAAAAATGTCACTGGTTTACACCCAGAAATATTTGGTGATTTTAGCCTGATCCGTGGCGATGTTTCAAAAATTAAAGGCAATTTGAATATTCACAAAATCTCGGGTGATGTTTCCAAGATTTCTGGTGATATCCAAGGTCTGTCTGGTGACGTCTCAAATATTACCGGCGATATTTCCGATATTGTCGGCGATACAACGACTTTGCGCGGAATGATTTCACCGATTGCCGGTGACTTGAGTGGAATCGTCGGCAATGTCACAAACATTTCTGGTGATGTAACGCATATTCGTGGTAATGTCTCAAAAATTTCTGGTGACGTCTCTAAAATAATTGGTAGTATCAGCGATCTTTCCGGCGACGTTACTCGTCTAAAAGGTAATGTCACAAGATTGAAAGGTTTCGTCAGCAATATTTCCGGCATGGTGACTAATGTAAGTGGCGATGTGACAAATATTTATGGTGATGTCACGGGGCTTGAGGGTGATGCGACGGGACTGAATGGCGATGTACGGGAGACAATGAAGAAGAAATAAAAAAATATTATAAAATTTGGCAAAGCGAAACCCCGTGTCGTTGGACCGGGGTTGTGAGCAAGAGTATGGACTCTCCTCAAGGTGAAAGATCTTATCCCTGCTGACCTAGCGGGAGTGGTAGGCGATTCAAAATGCATTTCGCCAATGCCAGTGCGACCATGTGTCGCAACCTGATTTCAAGGCTCTGATCGCTCTTCTGCTCGAACTTGGCTACCCAAGCTGAGATTTCCTCATCCGATCTCGTATTCAGGATCTTAGTATCCTGTAGTTCGATGTCGCATGCAATTTCCCCTAGCTTCTGGGGGCTCATAGCATGGACATCAGACATGGTTAACATCATATACACATGATGCACGAACTCGGAGTCAGATTCGACCCGCTCTGCGGCAAGCAAAAATCTATGCTTACCGATTAGGTTTGACGTCAGGTCTGTAATGTACTTTGTCATATTTATCTCCTTTCAAGAGAGATGCTGTCCCCAATAATTGGATCATTACACCCGAACAGTTCGAGTGATATATGATAGAGACCAGACAAAGGGTCTCCGAACGGCCCGCCAAAACTCCTGTTTCGACGATGGGTGTATTATACACCCGAATAGGTTTTTTGTCAAGCTATTGACTTGGGACGTATCCCCACACGCCCCACTGGTGTTAGAATAGGGTTATGTCTCGTACTTCTAAGTTTGGAATCAGGGAGCTATTGAAAAGTTTCCCCAATGACAAGATATGTCTTGAATTCATCTTTGACTCTTTGCATAGCC
>CAIJXO010000054.1 GCA_903824735.1 uncultured bacterium
ATAGCTTTCTGTAGAGGGGTCTTTTCGTTTTCTGAGTTCGCTATGAGGGATGCTATTTGGCCCAGTTCGGTGCTCGCATCTGTACGACAGACGATTGCGGCGCATACACCTTGTGTGACCAGTGTACCAGCAAATATCATAGAAGACTGATCCGCGATGGTCGCGGATTCTTCGACTGAATCAGCAGACTTAGTGACGGGCAGGGATTCACCTGTGAGTATAGACTCGTCTGTTTGGAAGTCATTTACAAATATGACTCTTGCATCAGCTGGTACTCTATCACCTTGAGCGAGTCGTATGATATCACCGGGGACTATCTCCTCCGCATCGATTTCGCGTTCTTTCCCGTCGCGTATCACTCTAGTTCTTTGTTTTAGATATGTTTTTAGTTCAGAAAGTGCTCTTTCGGCCTTGTTCTCTTGCCAGAATCCCAAGATCGAGTTCACGATCACAGCTATAAATATGAAAATAGAATCCTGATAATGTGATATCGTGAGTGTTATGAAGCCCGCAGCGATGAGCACCAGGATCAGGGGGCTTTTAAGTTGATTAAGAAATATTTTTAATTTTCCCGTCTTATTTGATGTCTCAAAAGCATTTTTGCCAAATATTGTGAAGCGATCCTCCACATCCTGAGCGGATAGGCCTTTCTCTATATCAGTTTCAAATAGTTCTGATATTTCTTTTACTGCCTTACTCCAGAACAGACTCTTTTGTATATTGATATTCATAAAAGATCTACTACCGAATAATTAATGAAGTATCAATCAATTATGATATTTACTGAAGAGGGGAGTTTGGTACGAATATAATCAAGATCTTGTTTTGAATATTGGTTGCCAGATAGGTTTAGAGTTTTTAGATTACTGAGATTACCTATTTCATTTGGTAGTCCAGTAAGTTTGTTATTTGATAAATCTAGAACCTCAAGATTTGTTAATTGTCCTATCTCTGCTGGCAACCCAGTCATAAGATTGTTGCTGGCGTTCAGAACTTTTAATTTGCTTAGGAATCTGATCTCAGCCTGGATCGAACCGGTTATGGAGTTATTTGAAATGTCGAGCTTTTCTGTTTCTGTTATTGAAAATACCAATGGGGGGATGTTTTTCAACCCTTGTCCGCTTAGGTTTACTGTCTTTGTATCATTGGTCGTTGCGTTGGGAGTATTTATTTGGTCCCCAGGATTGTTGTCTGAAGCGGGGATAGATTTTATAAGATAAAAACTTCCCCCAATTATCAACAAAGCAACAATAGCTATTATTAAAGATGTTGCAAAACCTTTTTGTGAGTTTTTCATATCTTATAATTATACCATAACGGTGGAAGAGGTAAGTATTTGGCGGGGGAGGGCAAAAAAAGACGACGCGGAGGGATGAACCCCTCACACGTCGTCCTGACTCAAGGCAGGCGCGGTCTGTCTCAGCCGCCCATCTTGATCATCCACTCCAGCTTCTTGCGCTGGCTACCTATTGGATCCTTGATCGCCTCGATGAACAGCGCCCCGATACCAGCCGGCAGGAAGCGGTCATTGCGGACCATTTCGTGAAGCCAGTTATCGTAAGCATTCGTCGATGTGCTGTGGATTGTGCCGTCACTGGCCACGCTCCAGTAGCATGTCTCCGATTCTCCTTGGAGATACGGAGTGATGAACGGGTACTCCCTGATGAGATCTTCCGTCGTCACTGGCTCCTTGCCGAGACTGCTCAAGATATTGTTGATGACTTCCATCAACTCTCGCGCCCGATTCCAGCTCCACGGATAGGGCTTCTGGGTCTGTTTCTTATCCAGAAAGGCAAGGCGCCAGATCGCGGGGGCCATTTTCAGCATTTTCTTGTCCACTTCTATCTCCTTACCACCGTTTGGTGGCTGCTTAGGATTTTGCATGCGGTCAAGTCATTTGGCCGCATCTTTCAAAGCACAGTATGCTCTAAAAGATACAGCCAAAGCTGAATATATAAAAAACTATCTATCTATAAGTATAGCACACTACAATGTTACTGTCAAATGTTTTGTAATGGTTAAAATCGAGTTAGTTCCAACAAAAAATAACCTTTTGACTCAAGGTTATTTTAGAGACTTCTTACAATTTTATC
>CAIJXO010000055.1 GCA_903824735.1 uncultured bacterium
CTTTTGGCCGTGGTTTTTGTTCTTGGAATTTCAACTTTCCCAGAGCCATCTTTTGCTGCGGGAAAAATTCAGGCTAAAGTTGCTAAATTTGTCCAGAATCATCCTAAGGCCGCCGCTCAGGTTGCCCCCAAAGTTATACAGAATAATTCTGCTGCTAAAAATGTAGCAACGAAAGTTATTCAGAACAACGTTGCTCCGGCTGCAGTGGCGAGCGCCAGGGTACCGGCCATTGTCTCACAATACGTTGCCAATCATCCAAACGCCGTTGAAATCGTCCAGAATAATCCTGCTCTACAGAGTCAAATAACTAATTACGTTCAGGATAATAATATTTTACCCTCAGGTTCAATTCTACCCGGTTGGAATGCTGTCGTTGTTGAAGATAATTATAACGATTCACATAACAATAATAATTCAAATAGTTATACAGAGCCTAGAAACTCTAGCGAATCGACTTATGTCGCCTGGGAAGGTATAGCTTGTCCTTTTACTCCTGCGGACAACCGAACGATTGTTAGTTTTGATACCCAATTGGTCTGGGGTAAAACTACGGAAAGCTCAGAGTATGTAAATCTACCGGCGGGTAATTACCGTGTTTATGCTATGACTCATGATGGTTATGCCGATCGCGTAAATATTACTCAGACAGGAGAGAGTTTCTTTACTGAATTTAAAAATGGTTCAAGCGTTATCGCCCAGTCAAATACTTCAAACGACTTGCGAGATCGTGTCGCACAGGCCAGCTGGAGCGGTGTTCTAAACTCAAGTCTAAATGTACCTCAGTCTGTAACAAGCGTGTCCGTCCGTCATGCAAACTATTTGAATGGCAGTACTGGCAGTAACAGTGTAACCGTCGGTTGTTTGGCAATTGATTTGCTTGATACTCCGTCATCTGAGGATGATTTACAAGGTTCTTGTTCGGTTAACCCTTCAAGTATCAATGTCGGTGGCTCACTAAACTGGAGCGCGTCGGCAACTGGTGGCGATGGTCAATATTCATATACTTGGTCTGGTACTGATGGCTTAGTCGGTTACTCATCTTCAATTTCTAAATCATATAATTCGACTGGTACAAAAACCGGTACCGTGACAATCCAATCAGATGGTCAAAGTGTCAGCTATACTTGTAATTCAGTTGTAAATCAGAACAATAATAACAATGATTTGTCTGTATCTTGTGATGCCGATGATTCTAGTGTCGATGTCGACGAAGATGTCACTTATCGTGCCTATGCTTCTGGTGGTTCCGGTTCATATTCATATGATTGGGATGGTTCAGAAGATCTTCGTGGTAGCTCACGCACAGTAACCTGGAGCTATGATGATGATGGTACTAAGACCGCAACGGTGACGGTTACTTCTGGTGGCGAGACAGCCATGGCAAGCTGCCGTGTTCGTGTCGATGATGACAATGATAATAACGACGACGATTTAGATGTCTCTTGTTATGCTAACCCAACCAATCCTCGTATCGGTGAGCGTATGAATTGGTATGTCGATGTCGACGGTGGCGATGGTGATTATGATTACGATTGGAATGGTACCGATGGTCTAGACAGCTCAAGTGAGCATCCAACGATGACCTATTATGATAGCGGTACAAAGACTGCGACTGTCCGTGTTCGTTCTGATGGCGAGACTGAGACAGCGACATGTCGTGCTTATGTCAATCAAAACAGCGTGCTTGCTTATAGCCAAAGCTATCCTAATCAAGTTTTGGACGCGGTTTACTTAAACCAAGTTCCATACACCGGTCTCGGTGACAATACGAGCGTTACCTGGTTTACTCTTGGTCTTGCACTCTTTAGTGCTTGGATCGCCTACATTGTTATCTCTTACAAGAAGCAGGTGGGGGAAATGGAGTAACTTCAGAACTAATGTCTTAGCAAAAATCGCCCTCGATAATCTCGGGGCGATTTTTGTATACCAACCTCTTTATATTCTCTCACTAATCTCCTTTTGCAATCTCGCTTTCAAATTTTCCAAACTAATTTTTTCTTGCTTTGCTCCGTCACGAATTTCGAGTGCGAGTTCACCTGATTCGATTTCTTCATCACCGATGACCAGCATGTAAGGCACTTTGTTATTCTTGCCATTTCGGATTTTCTTGCCCATACCCTCATCACTCGCATCAAAGTCCACGCGGACATTCATAGCTTTTAGCTCATCAGAAATTTTCTTGGCAAATTCATTATGATTTTCACGAACAGGAATAATTTTGATTTGAGTTGGAGAAAGCCAAACAGGGAAGTTCCCGGCGTAGTGTTCGATCAAGAAGCCAATAAACCTTTCGTGTGTACCAAGTGGCGCACGGTGAATACACAACGGTGTTTCCTCCTTGCCTTCCTTGGTAATGTAAGTTAAACCAAATCTTTTTGGCACAGCAAAGTCCACTTGATTTGTCGCCAATGTGAACTCGCGACCAATAGCGCTCCAGACCTGCACATCAATTTTAGGTCCATAAAAAGCGGCTTCGTTTGGTATTTCGACATAGGGGATTTTAGAATCAATTAAAACTTTTCTAACCATATCTTCGGTTTTTTTCCAGAGAGCTGGTTCGTTTACGAATTTCTCACCCAATTTCTTTGGGTCATGAGTGGAGAATCTCATCACATATTTATCAACGCCAAAGATTTTGAAATATTTTAGATACATTTCATTGACGGCTCTGAATTCATCAGCAAACTGTTCCTCGGTACAATATATGTGTGCGTCGTTCATCGAAAGCATTCTTACTCTCATCAATCCAAACAGCTCTCCAGATTTTTCATGGCGATAACAGTCACCATATTCCGCCAAGCGCATTGGCAGTTCTTTGTAGCTTCTTTTTTCGCAACCAAAAATCTTGTGATGATGTGGACAGTTCATTGCTTTTAGGTAGTATTTTCCGCCCTCGTATTCCATCGGCGGAAACATGCTGTCTTCATAATATGGTAAGTGACCGCTCTTTAAATACATTGATTCTTTGGCGATATGTGGGGTCTTCACTCGAAGATATCCGCCAGCCGTTTCAGTTTCCTTGGCTAATTTTTCAAGTTCTTCGACTAGGATTGTTCCGTTTGGCAACCATAGTGGTAATCCTGGTCCGACATCATCATCAAAGGTAAATATCTTCAATTCTTTTCCTAATTTACGATGGTCTCTTTTTTCACCCTCTTCTTGCTGTTTTACATAGGCTTCCAAATCCGCTTTGGTCTCAAATGCTAAACCGTAAATACGGGTTAGCATTTTATTTTTCTCATCACCGCGCCAATAGGCACCAGCGACGCGTTCAAGCTTGAATGAACCTGATTCGATTTCTTTCATACTCTCGACATGGCCACCAGCACAGAGATCGGTAAATTCTCCGGAAGTATAGGTGGTAATTTTTTCACCAGCCTTTACGATGCCATCAATCAGTTCAAGTTTATAAGGGTTATTAGCAAAAAGTTTTCGCGCTTCAGCTTCGGTAATTTCTCTACCTTCAAAAGTTGACCACTTTTTTAAAATCTCGCGCATCTTTTGTTCAATTTTTCCGAGATCTTTATCACTGACCGGTGCGCTAAAATCAAAATCATAGTAAAAGCCATTATCTACCGCTGGACCAATCGCAAGCTTAGTATCTGGGTAGTGGGCGAGGACCGCGGCGCCTAGGGCATGCGCGAGTGAGTGACGTTTTTTCGTTAAATTATTTTTTTCCATATTGATTTCAATTTTATAGTATGAAATGCTATAATGCAACTCTATGAAAAAATACATTTTATCGGCTTTAGTAATTGTCGCTTTTTTGTCTTACGCTGGATATTTGAAAACAAGTGAAAAAACAGTGGTTGAATCTCCCGTTGTTGAAGTGGTTGTACAAAAGGTTCCGGTGGCTACTACCACAAAACCAGTCACCAAACCCGTTACACCAGTTGTGGTGGTGCCTAAACCAGCGCCAGTACCGACTCCGACCCCAACCCCTCCGCCAGTGGTGGTTCTTAAAGGCCAGTACATAGACGGTACTTATGTCGGTTCTCGAGTTTATAATTATCATGGTTATATTCAGGTCCAAGCGGTCATTGCTGGCGGAAAAATCACTGATGTCCAATTCCTCGAATATCCCAATTCTGGTGATTCACGATCAATTAATAGACGCGCAATGCCCAAGCTTACTCAGGAAGCTATTGTCGCCCAGAGTGCAAAGGTGGATACTATTTCCGGAGCAACTGATACAAGTGGAGCCTTTAAGACTTCATTGAAGTCTGCCTTGAGTCAAGCTGTGAATGTGTAAATATGAAAAAGTCTAAAGTGATGATGGATATGACCATCACGGTTGAGATTGTGGATTCGCAAGTTCAATCAAGAGATTTAGAAAAAGTTTTTGCTTATTTTCAAACTGTGGACGAGCGGTTCAGTTTCTACAAAAAAACGAGTGAGGTAGGCCGGTTAAACTCCGGAGAACTTAAGCCAGAAAACTATAGCGCTGAACTTAAAAAAATTTTAGCACTTGCCGAGCAAACCAAAAAAGAAACGAACGGCTATTTCAATATCGTAAATCGCGAAGGGAAAGTTGATCCTTCGGGAATTGTAAAAGGTTGGGCGATTTATGAGGCGGCTAAAATCTTGTGGGCCGCCGGTTTTAAAAACTTCTTTATTGACGCCGGTGGCGATATTCAAACCTCCGGTAAAAATGCTTCTGGCGAAGACTGGACCGTCGGTATTCGTAGCCCTTTTAAGCCAGAAAAGGAGATTGTGAAGGTTTTAACCCTTGATAATAAGGGTGTGGCGACTTCCGGCACTTATGCTCGTGGTCAGCATGTGTATAATCCCTACAAGAAAAATGAAGCGCTTAGTGATATAATTAGCCTAACCGTCATCGGGCCTAATGTCTACGAAGCCGACCGTATTGCCACCGCCGCTTTAGTGATGGGGAACGAGGGAATCAGTTTTATTGAAAATCTGAAGGGCTTTGAGGGTTATGCAATCGATGCCAAGGGGATAGCAACGATGACCAGTAACTTTAAACAATATGTTAAAAATAATTGATAATTTTTTAAACAGAATCACAATGTACAAATTAGTTTTGTACTATGTTTTGGTGATTTTACTTGCGGCGTTAATCCTCTGTTTGTTTAGTGTCCTATCTTATAGCCCACTCGCCCTTATCTTCTCGGCAGCTTTCATTACTATCATCTGTCTCATTACGAATGTAATTTTTGCTTGGGCATATCGGGCACCGACTAACACCGAATCGGTTTACATCACAGCCATCATCTTGGCTTTGATTATTACTCCACTATCTTCGCCGACTGATTGGGCGTTTTTCAGTCTAGCGATCTGGGCTTCGATACTAGCTATGGCTTCAAAGTATATTTTAGCCATTGGTAAAAAGCATATCTTTAACCCAGCCGCGATTGCTCTCGTCTTGACTGCTATCTTTTTAAATCAAAATGCCAGCTGGTGGGTTGGTTCAGGTGTTTTAGCTCCAATAGTTTTAATCGGTGGGCTTTTGGTTGTCAAAAAAATTCTAAGATTTGATTTAGTGATCAGTTTCTTGGTCACCTCTCTTATCGTCACTGTTTTTTCTTTTGTTCAAAACGGAATCTCTTTTGGCACTGGCTTGTGGACGTCTCTGACTAGCACCTCGATTCTGTTCTTTGCTTTTGCGATGCTAACGGAGCCTCTGACCACACCACCGCAAAGAGCAATGAGAATTGCCTACGGTATTATTGCGGGGTTACTTTATTGGCCCGGTTTACACATTGGTAGTCTCTACATTACACCAGTAGTGGCTTTAGCTTTGGCGAACATCTTTTCCTATATTGTCAGTCCCAAGCAAAAGTTACTTTTAACCCTAAAAGAAAAGATTCAGTACGGTGATGATACTTATCATTTTGTCTTTACCCCCGACCACCATTTGGAGTTTAAGGCTGGACAATATCTAGAGTGGACCCTTGATCGCAAGGGAACGGATAGTCGTGGTAATCGCCGTTATTTTACCATTGCCTCGGCACCAACCGAAGCCGAAGTGGGGCTCGGTGTTAGATTTTTCCCAGACTCAAGTACTTTCAAGAAACATCTTTTGGAAATGCAGATAGGCGAGACCTTGGTCGCCTCACAGCTCGCTGGTGAATTTGTCTTACCGCGTGACTATAAAGATAAAAAGTTTGCGTTCATCGCTGGTGGTATTGGTATCACTCCATTTCGTAGTATTATAAAAAATCTGGTTGATGAGAAAGAGAAAGTTGATATCATTCAGCTCTATTCCAATAAATTCTTTGCGGATGTCGCTTACAAAGATGTCTTTGATGAAGCTTATGACAAACTTGGCATCAGAACCTTCTATGCTGTTACTTCTGAAGAAGATGCTCTGTACACTGGACGTATCAGCGCTTCATTGATTCAGAAAGAAGTTCCAGATTATTTGGAGCGCTATTTCTACCTTTCTGGTCCGCGTAATCTAGTTACGGCCTTCGAAGATATCTTAGCTGAGCTCGGTGTCAAAAAATCTCAAATTAAAACCGATTTCTTCCCGGGCTTTATGTGGGACGTATCCCCACACGC
>CAIJXO010000056.1 GCA_903824735.1 uncultured bacterium
CAATTTCAACCTCTCTAGCCTCAATACCTTTTCTCGCAAATAGCTCCTTCCAAAGTTTTGGAGTTTCTGCATCTTTGGGAATATTATTTTTTTTATCACCGATAAAAACAGATACGTACAATCTCCTTGGGTCAATATGTAATTCATCGGTTAAAAATTCAAACATCCAATTAATTTGCTCAGTCTTAAAGTAATCACCGAGTGACCAATTTCCAAGCATTTCAAAAAGTGTTGTATGACGATTATCACCAACCTCCTCTATATCGCCCGTTCTAAAAGACTTCTGTGAGTCAGCAATCCTTTTACCTAGAGGGTGGGTTTGTCCAAGTAAATACGGCACCATTGGTTGCATACCTGAACCAGTAAAAAGGGTTGTAGGGTCATTTTCGGGCACAAGCGAAGCCGAAGGGATGATTTTGTGTCCCCTTTTCTCGAAAAACTTCAGATAGCGCTCGCGGATTTCGGCTGATGTCATTTAGCAAATATAGCATAAAATAAGGTTAGAATAATGCTTGACTTTAGCTCCAAAATATGCTATACTCTTGCAAGTGGTTACCTGGGCAATTCCGCTCGGGTACCAGCATGGAGGATTGTGTGAAGAAGATCTTGACGATTATTGTGGTGGCAGCTTTGTTCCTCGGACTAGCCGTCTTTGGGACAAGAGCCTTCGCGGAGGTGCTGGGAATTATTAGCATCCGCGGGCTAGTTAACGCCAGTGTTAACTTGCCGAAGTTGTGCTTCGGCTTCGCCTCGATGATTTTGGGCGGATATGCCACACTCGAATGCCTGCGCGACCTCGAGCGCGCCGCCCGACTACGTCGAGCGTTCGGCTGACTCACGACGCTTCGGCGTCGCAAAACTGGGCCCTTTCGCTTCACGCGACGGGGCCTGGATTTTTTATACCTATTTAATCTTAATCAGCTTCTGCAATTCTTCTCCCGCCGACTTACGATAGCTACAATAGTCACACTCGGGATTCGGAGCGGGTGGTTTCGGTAAATCCAAACACTTTTTCATACCCATGATTTCTTTTTCGATCCAATCGGTATTACCTTTGTATGGAATAATCGTCGTATCGAAATCAAGCTTACCCCCAAGCTCTTCGCGATCGGTCTTAGCATTTACATACACAAAATAGCCGGTGTCTGAGACTTTATAACCAGCTTGCTTGAATAGCCACTGATAGATTTCCATCTGGCGCTTGTACTGGATTTTCCATTCATCATCCAAAGTCACCTCCTCGGCCTTACTTGTAGCCTTGTAATCCACAACAATCAGTTCGCCCGCTTTATTGATCCAGACATCGTCTACCCCGCCACGCAGAATAATATTCGCTGGTTTGTATAAAAATGAAATTCCGCGTTTTAGCGCATCGCGCCATTCTTCAAGTTTAGGATCGTTGTACGGCACAGCATCAATCTTATACTTCTTCATGATTGGATGTGCTTCACCTTTTTCGCGATAAATATCAAACTCTTTTTTCATTAACTGATCGACAGCATTGTTTAAGGTCAAAGGGAAAGAAGCTGGGCGACTGACGCCAAGTTTCTGATCAAGATAAAAACAACGCTCACAGTTTAAAAACAGATCTAGTTTTGAACGGGAAAGCCGGTGTGGTTCTTTAGATTTTGAATCGTAAAGACCCCAGCTTTTTTTGGAATTATAATACTTGCTCATTTTTTGTGTTTAAAGTGGAATCTAAATCCTCAATTTCTTTTACGATCGCCTTAGCACGCGTATCAGCTAAACCGTAGCTCTTCAGCAAATCAAAGTTCTTCAACTGTTTCGACAACACCATCTCGTTGGCCAAGAACATTTTCTTCTCAGTTTGAGTCAGGGTGGTAAGCGCGGTTACGGGGACGAGACCAAGGCCCTCAATCATGTGGTGCAAGTTATTATTCCGTGGATAATTCCAGCCCACCATATTTAAATGGGCACATTCGCCATACTGAATTGCGGTCGTTGAAAAATTAGTGTTCGTAATCAGCATCCCCTTGGTTAATTTCCGTTCTCTTCCACCGTATTTAAAAACACTATTCTGTAAATCTTCAAAGCGCGCCTTGATATACAGAGCGACTTTCAAATCTGAACGCGAAGCAAAGTCAGTGTGAAATTTAGCCTCAATCATAATCAATTCATTTTCTTTCCAGGCGACCACATCCATCTCGTGTGGAACACAAGTACCCATGACAATTTGATCAGTTAAGGTTTCGTAACCTTGAGATTTAAATACTTGGGCGACAAATCTTTCAAAAGGAAAACCAGATGGGCCCAAATCCGCGATAGCTCGCTTAAGTGAGTAGCGAACGGCGACTGGTCGCTGATGCTTCTTAAGTAAGGTAAATGCCTGGTGATAGATTTCGCGAGTGGTGTGTCCTTCCTGGAGATTTGACTGAACCTCAGCCACAATCATATCGGCCGTGGCCTTTTCGGTGCCAATCTTTCTGAGAGATTTCTCAAGCTTAGCGGGATCAAAAAGCTCCCTCGTACCATCCGATTTAATAATGTAGATATTTTTTTCGATCATGAGTGAATTATAGTATAATTCCTCCACCTAAACAAACTTCATCCTCATACAAGACCAAACTTTGACCGGGTGCCGGTGCTTTTTGCATTGTCTTAAAATTTATCACACAAGCTTTACTGTCTATCTTACCGATTGTACACTCAGACAACGGCTGACGGTAACGAATCCGCGCCTGATATTTTTTACCGATTTTTGGAACTACCCCCTGCGCCCAATTTAAGTTCGTAAGATGTATTTCCTTTTTCGTTACATCCTTAGCCTCTTCGTTTGAAACAGTAATTGTATTATTTTTAAGATCTTTGGTAATGACAAAGCTTCGTTCGTCATTTGGTGAGTGCTTGATAATTGTAAAGCCGTGTCTTTGGCCGATGGTATATAAGATTGAACCTTGATGTCTACCAATAACTTCGCCTTTAGTATTTAAGACATTTCCCTCTTTGGTCTGCACAAAATGCTTCAGAAATTCTGCCATATCGACTTTACCGATAAAGCAAAGGCCCTGACTATCTTTCTTCTCGGCAGTCGGTAGACCAAATTTTTTGGCTAATTTACGTACCTCTGGTTTTTCAATATTACCGACCGGAAACAAAGTTTTAGAAAGCTGCTTTGGTGTTAAGGTCCACAAGAAATAACTTTGATCTTTATTCTTATCTTTACCGGCAATTAAATTGTGATTTTTATCAGTCTTGGCATAGTGACCAGTCGCGACATAGTCAGCTCCTCTTTTCATCGCCCAATCAAAGAAACCTCCGAACTTAATATACTTGTTGCACATCACGTCCGGATTCGGTGTACGGCCAGCTTGGTATTCAGCAATCATATAATCAACCACTTCTTTTTTGTATTCTTTTTCTAGGTCGAGCGTGTAAAAAGGAATACTAAGCTTGGCACAAACACGCATCGCATCAAGTCGATCTTCTTTCCAATTACATTCATAAAAATCTGGTTGCCAAACTTTAATGAAAACACCAGAAACATCATAGCCTTGGGACAGCAAAAGTGCCGCCGAAACGGAGGAATCTACACCACCTGACAAGCCAACAAACACTTTCTTCTTCATGGAACCTATTTTAGATACATTTGCTTATTTTGCAAATGGCCATCATAAGTCGTCGCATAATGTGTGGTGCCGTCCTTTTCTGATAAAAAGAAATAATATGGAGTAGTGACTGGTCGAATCGCGGCTAAAATAGCTTCTAAACCGGGGTTAGTAATCGGAGTTGGTGGTAAACCCTTTCTGGTATAGGTGTTGTAAGGCCCATCTATTTTCAGATCCTCACTAGTCAAAGTGTAACTATCTTTACCAATTGAATACCTAAAGGGCGCATCGACTTGTAGAGGCATACTCTTGGCCAATCTCTTCCACAGGATACCTGAAATAATAGCTCGGTCCTTAGTATTCTTACCTTCTTCCTCAATGATTGAGGCCATGGTTATTATGTCACTAAGTGACTTGCCTGATTTCTCTATTTCGCCGCTTATCGTTTCCAAACGCTTAGAAAAAGTATCAGACATTGTTTTGATTACTACCTCGGGATCTTGATTGGGTATAAAAAAGTAAGTGTCTGGGAAAAGATAACCCTCTTTTCCCGCTGAAAGTTCTAGAAACTTTTGGGTATTAAACTTTTGTAACTGTTTTTCTAGTAGCAAGGCAATTTCCTTATTGCTTGTACCCTCTGGAATTGTGACTTTTACTGGAACCAGGCCAAATTCACCGCTCGAGATTCTTACCGCGATTTTAATGGCGCTTTGAGGATTTGAAAAGTCATAATCGCCAGATTTTGTACCTTTCGTGCCACCACTTAGAACGGAAAAGACTTTAAACCAGAAAGGTGAGCGGATAAGACTTTGCGACTCCAAGTTATCGGCAAGCGCTGTCATGCCGGTGCCCTTTGGGACCGCATAAACAAGTCCGACCGGGAAATTTGCTGGGGCTTTAATTCCGACAAAATAGATAGTGACTAGCGCGACAAGAATTAAGACTATAACTGAAATCGAGATATATAATTTCAGCTTCATGACTATTTCTTGATTGGTAGATTGGCTGGGGCCTCGCTTTTCTTTGATGGAATCTTAGCCAGAGTCGGAGTTGCCGAAACATTACCTGGGAAGTGATAAATTGTAGCGAGTTCCTCGGTGTTTAAGATAAACATTTTACCGCGATGGTTTTTATACGGTGGATAAAAGAAAGAACGTAAGCGGTAGGCGTTAAACATATGCTTGCGGTACTTTTCTTGCAAAGCATCTCGGGATTTTTTTAGGAATGGAAAAATTGTACACCAATCTTTAAAGGCATTGGAGGTATCCGTCCATTTATCCATTTTTAAACCGTTTAATGTCGCTGAGTTGTACTGACGCATTGAACCAATAAAACCTGAAATATAGGCGTTGTTAAAATTTTCCTTATCAGCTAAATAGAAACCACGAATCATGGTATAAAATGCCATCTTACTAAAGCTTCGTTCGATAGCATTAATTGTATCAATTTGACCTTTGGTAGGATTGGGAAATCCGGGATAAGTCTGACCCTCCTTTACCGGTGGGGTTGCAGCTTCACGGATTTCATCAATCTCTGCAAGCACGTCATCCTTCCAGTCGGGTTTTACAAATAGACGATGTTCCTTTAAGCTCTCTTTGGCATGCATTTTGACTAATATCTGAAGCCAGATTTGCTGTCCCTTGCTGGCCGAGCCAAGGTATTCCAAAACAGCAGTCATCGGATCAATTCGATATTCATCCTTCTGATCTTTGTCTAGAGCATAATCCACATAAGTTTTAATAGGATAAATATCTGGCTTAAGTAATTTAAACTGCAAACCCCAAATGATATGCTTGATTGGATCATAGGCAAATTTTCGGGTGTAATCTTCTTCTGGTGGCACTTCGTGAACTTCGACGGTCGGATACTGAGCGTAAATTTGGGCTTCTAATATTTTTTTGAATTTTGGCTCAGATGACCAAATGTAAAAATGAATTTGCCCCTCAAAAGAAGCGAGCTCCAGGGAAAACCAACCGCGGACCTTACCGTCAAGGTAGGCTTCGGTATAAGTCGCCGCACCGCTCGCCTGCATCGCAGCGAAAATAATTTCCATCGCGAGTGGTGATTTTTGAATATCTTTAGGAATCTTGATCTCAAACAAAAAGGATTTAAGACCAGAAATATACTTGAGTTGAACATAGCGCACCCAGAGCAAAACGGAAATATAGATAAGGACAAGCGGAACGACAATCGGAGAAATCACAAAAAGTGTCTTGTACACTAAAGGCAGTATTTCGGTATTGAATTTTATCAAGAACTCTAAGAACATATGCAAAATTATAACATACCAGGCAAATAAAAACACCCCGCTTGGGGCATTTTTATCTTATATTTATTTTACAATCTCGTACTTACCGTCTTTATTCTTCTTGAAGTACTTTGGATTCTGGAGATTGATGATGATGGTGTTCTCTTTCACATAACGTTCCTTCATCACCTTTTGAATCACTTCTGATTTAGTTAATGGACCGTTCTTCTCGATAATCTTACGGATGACGTCCTTAACGACTCCGCTCATATAACCCCATTCAGACAAAGCGTAAAGTCCACGACCGACAAGGACAAAGCGTGGATCTTTAATTAATTCATTATGACAAGTGGCAACATGGGCTTTAATCTTGAAAACCTCAGTGATGGTCCTAGCAACTTCTCTGAAGTGAATTGGTGAACCGTGTTTGCGAATAATCAAATAAGCATAATCGCGCATACCTTTGGTGCTAATATTTGATGATTCAGATTTACCCCATTCGCCTAGTGGGTTCTTGCCAATTTTCTTGGACAAAGCTAACCAACGCTTAGCAATCTCTTCATTCTTGTATTTCTCAGAAACATCCTCAACGTGCTCAAGAAAGGCTTTGATAATATCTGGTTCAGACATTAAGTCGTCACTCTTCAAGCTTGAATAGAGTTTTCTCAGAGCTTCGTGAACTTTCTCTGAAAGAGTATTGTCGATAAACCAACGATGTTTGAAATCATCGTCTTCCTTGATCTTTGTAAAAGGATGACCGACGACAAGTAAGAAGTTTACATGGCTCTGAACTGAAGTATTATTTGAAACATGATCGAGCAAATCTTGCTCGACGACGATTCCACCCAACTCATGAATTATCTGTTCAATTTCATCAAAGGTCGCTTTTTCCTCAGTATATTGCTTGGATTTTCTTATAACAGTCAAAGCGTGGTTTTCAATCTGTCTAACTCGCTCACGGGTAATACCGTAAGTCTGGCCGATAGCATCAAGGGTCATTGGTTCTGCATCCTTGCCCAAGCCATAACGCTTGGTCATTACATCTTTTGAACGAACGGAGAGAGCTCCGATCAATCTCTTGCTAGCTTGCTTCGGTTTAAAGTTAATTGAAGTTGACATATTGATAAAATAATTGTTTTGACTAATAATAATGTCTTGGGTCTAATATAGCACTACTCGGATTTTTAGTCAAATGCTAGTCGGTAATGACACTAAGGATCTTCTCTTTTATAAACATAACCTTTTTAATTTGCTTACCGGCCATCCATTTTGCAACCTCAGGCAATGCGTAAGCAATTTTCTCTACTTCCGCCTGAGCAGTACCGACGGCCACTTCAAAATTGGCTCTTGGTTTACCATTAATCTGAACTACAACCGTCACGTTTTCAGAGACGATTTTCTTAGCATCAAAGTCAGGCCAGGTCTGAATATGAATCGATTTTTTATTACCCAAATTCGCCCAAATTTCTTCGGTGATATGCGGAGCAAAAGGTGCCAATAGTTTCAAGATGATTTCGTAATTATCTCGACTCAACTCCACCTTTTCAGCGGCATTTATCAGAATCATTAAGGCTGAAATGACCGTGTTGAAATTGAATCCAAGAATATCCTCAGTCACTTTCTTAATCGTGCGGTGCAAAATCATCTCAAATTCCTTGTTCTCTACTGGTCCATTACCATCAGAAATTTTTTCTTGTAACTTCCAAACGCGTTCCAAGAATCTTCGAGATCCAACCATGTTATCGGTACTCCAAGAGATTTCCTGCTCAAACGGTCCCATGAACATTTCGTAGACACGTAAAGTGTCGGCTCCGACATTTTTTACTACGTCATCGGGGTTTACCACATTCCCCCATCTCTTACTCATCTTGCGGTTGTCCGAACCAAGAATCATTCCCTGATTTTTCAATCGCATAAACGGTTCCTTGGTACTGACCACGCCGGTATCGTATAAGAATTTGTGCCAAAAACGGGCATAAATAAGGTGTCTAGTCGCATGTTCAGTTCCACCGACATAAAGGTCAACTGGCGCCCAGTATTTCTCTTTCTTGGAATCTACTAGTGCCTTGGAATTTTTAGAATCCATGTAGCGTAAATAGTACCAAGACGAACCGGCCCATTGTGGCATAGTGTTGGTCTCTCTTTTGGCTTTACCTTTGCACTTTGGACATTTCGTATTCACCCACTTTTCAATATTCGCAAGTGGTGATTCACCGGTTCCCGTTGGTTCATAGAACTTCACTTTCGGTAAAACTACTGGCAGTTCTTTTTCAGGCACTGGCACCACGCCACATCTTTCACAGTGCACAACTGGAATTGGCTCGCCCCAATAACGCTGACGTGAAAAGACCCAATCACGAAGTTTATAATTTACCTTTCTCTCGCCAAGTCCTTTGTTTACGATGTAATCAATTATTTTCTGACGTGACTCTGACCAAGTCAAACCTTTAAACTCCTCCGGCGACTGAAGAATACCGTCTGGCTGTCGGTAAAATACCTCATTTCTTTTTACTTTTTGCGCTAGATCATCATCCTTTGGTAATAAGACAGTCTTAAATGGAATATTATATTTCTTGGCAAAATTGAAATCTCTTTCGTCGTGGGCACTACAATTAACAATACCAGTACCATAATCGACTAAGACGTAAGACGCAATCCAAATTGGTAAATCACCCGTTCCAAATGGATTTTTAACATAGCGACCGGTGAATATTCCCTCAAGGTCATTTTCAACGTCAAATTTATTTTTTCTTTTTTTATCGACAATCATCTCCACAAAATCTAGTACCGTTTTTTCTTGTGGTGTACCTCTTACTAGATCTTTAACCATTGGATGCTCTGGAGCAATGACAGTAAAAGTCTGTGCCAGGAAAGTCTGTGGAATTGAGTCGTAAACCTCGAATTTGATTTCCAGATCTTTTACTTCTTGTTTAAAATTAACCCCTTCGCTGCGGCCAATCCAATTACGTTGGCTTTCTTTAATGCTTTCTGGCCAATTCAAATCATCAATATCTTTTAGGAGTCGATCAGCATAATCAGTGATTTTAAGTACCCACTGACGCATTGGTTTCTTTTCAATCACGCTACCACAGCGTTCACATTTACCGTTTTCCAAGTCTTCATTGGCCAAACCGGTTTTACATGATGGGCACCAATTGATCGGTGCAAAACTTTCATAGGCTAAGCCTTTTTTAAGTAGCTGGACGAATATCCACTGTGTCCATTTATAATAGGCAGGGTCAGTAGTGTTAATCTCTCGATTCCAATCGTAGTTGAGGCCGATCATTTCCATCTGCTCTTTATAACGCTTTACATTGATGACGGTTTGAGCAACTGGATTCGTTTTGTTCTTGATCGCATAGTTTTCGGCCGGTAGACCAAAAGCATCCCAGCCCATTGGGTGAAGCACATTAAAACCGTGCATTTTCTTGTAACGCGAATAGACATCGGTGGCAATATAACCGCGTGGATGGCCGACGTGTAGACCCTGACCAGACGGATAAGGAAACATATCCAAAATAAAGAATTTTGGTTTATCAGTTTTATCGGATGTCTTGTTTAGACTAGTCTTGTCCCAAATCTTGCGCCATTTTGGTTCAATTTTTTGATGATCGTAGTTTTTAGCAACGGCTGGGATATTCTTTTTTACACTTTTCATTGTAGTTTAGATTAATTCTTAAATTTCTTGACCGCAAAGTAGATCAGGGCACACAGGGCCAGAAACAGAATTAATACATGAACTACATCATTGGCATCAGACCAATAACGTATCGACGCAATTATAATCGACAAGATACCACCCATCGCAAAAGATACAGATATAAGATTATTGAAAGCTAAGATAAAACTTAGAGCAAGTAAGATTACACCGAGCACGACAAGGGCGATGAACACATTACGGTTGTAGACTTCGTTTACATCATTGAATTGTTTCTGACAAGTGAAGTACGGATCACAGTAACCTTTTGGTGTACTGTTAATCTCCACAGCTCCGTTGCTACCATTCCACTGACCACCGACTGCGACGCAGGCTTCCTTGGTGTTGTAATCAACTATCTGCTCTTGCTTGCAGTAGTTCTCATATTTCGGTGATTCGTAGACCAGACTGATTAAATAATTAAAGAAAAGGTTGATAACAATCACAATTCCAATAATTAGCGACCATTTTATAACTGGTGAATGTTGCATACTAATATTATATCCTAAACTCCATCACATCGCCATCTTTGACGATATACTCTTTACCCTCGGTTTTAATCAAACCTTTTTCACGGGCAGTAGCATAGGAGCCAGCGGAAAGTAGTGCATCCCAATGAATAACTTCAGCACGTACAAACCTTTCTTTAAAATCAGCGTGGATGGCGGTTCCGGCCTCTGGAGCGGTCCAGCCTTTTTTGATGGTCCAAGCACGAGTTTCATCTTCCCCAGTGGTAAAGTAAGTAATAAGACCCAAGATATCATAACCGGCTCGAATCAAATCATTAATACCATCGTCTTTTACACCCAAGCCACTTTTCATTTCTTTTTTTTCCGCATCTGACATTTCTTTCATATCATGTTCAATACCCGCATCGACAATCACATACTTTGAATTTGATTCTTTGAAAAACTTGAGCAGTTTTTGGTAGCGCTCATCATTTAATTCGTCGAGATTTGTGCCACCAGCTTTTTTATTCAAAACATAGACGATCGGCTTCATGGTCAGGAGATGCAAAGACTTAACCGCTACCATTTCTTTTTCATCAAACGGAATAGTATTGGCTAGCTTCCCTTCCTCGAGGATTTTTTCAAGCTTTAGTAATGCTCCGTGTTCGATTACCGCTTCTTTCTTGCCGCTTTTTATTTCCCGACTTATATTCCCTATTCTTTTCGAGACAGTTTGCATATCAGCAAGAATGAGCTCGAGGTTAATGACCTCGATATCTTTCATTGGCTCGATTTTACCGTCGACATGAATCACGTTTGTATCTTCAAAAATACGCACCACTTCAGCAATCGCATCGGTCTCGCGAATGTTGGTCAAAAATTGATTACCCAATCCTTCACCAGCCGAAGCACCTTTCACGAGACCGGCAATGTCCACGAATTCAACAGCAGCAGGAATCTTCTTCAGTGATTTTGAAAATTCATTTAGCTTTTCTAATCGCTCGTCAGGAACAGCCACCACTCCGACTGAAGGATCAATTGTACAAAATGGATAATTTTCAGCCGGTACACTCTTTTTAGTAAGCGCGTTAAACAAGGTAGACTTTCCGACGTTTGGTAGACCGACGATTCCGATGGATAATGACATGGTAAAAATATAGCTTAAAATAAGGATTTAATATAGGTTGACAAAAATATTATTTGGGTGTATAATAGTAAAAGTTTCAAAAAAGCACGGCAATGGTGGACCTACACCACATGGAGAAAATCAGTGAAAGCTAAAGACTCTGTCCTCAGGAATATAGCCCTGCTCTGGATTGCGCTCGTGATAGGCCTCATCGGAGGCACATACATGCAGATGCTGGCGGCAAACAAAATGATCCGAGAGGTGCGAATGCTGCCGGCCAAGGTCTACCTCAGTAAGGGATTCGATCCCGAAGTGGACCACGGCTCGCCGCCCATCTACGGATCGTACCAGGTGGACGAGGCGGTGCGGAAGGTACTCGTGGCGAATACAAACGTCTTCGTGCGCATGGTCGACGGCAACATCACCTTCGTTAAAACGAAGCACTGGTTCCGCCGAAAGCCCATCGGGCACTAGTCGGTCCCGCTTGTGGGGTGGAAATGGTTCCACTTTCACGAGTGGGACCTTTTCCTTTACCTAAGAATATTTCATCAGCCCCGCAAGCTCATCTTTATGCTTCATCATTGACGGCCACTTGCATCGAATCTATAGATTTGCTATATTATTGACATCACGCCCCGTGGAGAAATCCACGGGGATATTGTTTTCTAGAGCAAGATAGTTTTTAAGCTGCTCCACCGAACACAAATATAAACCCTGCTTTATCTCTTCATACTCCTTTCCTTTATGTCCTGATGCAAAGACGACAATTACTTTCTTGCCTTTACTAATTAGATCTTTCACTAACGCAGCATAATCGCCGTCACCGCTGAAAAGTATTAGTTGATTGAAGCCATCAGTAAGATTAAAGACATCGCGCGCAATTTCGACATCGAAGTCACATTTCCTTCGGAGAACTGGCTGTGAAAGGTTCCCCTGTAATTCAGTTATGTTTATGTTCAGCTTTTTTAATTCTTCATCCAAAGTATTAATGAGCTCATAAACATTGTTATATATTTCTCCATCCTTTTTGGCATACGATGGTGTCGTCCCAATAATGTGTTGTTGCCCATCATCCCCAATATCGAAATCAGGATCCTCTTCCCCTAGTCTGGTCTCTATGGTTTCCTTTAATTTATACAGTTTGGAAGCAATATCTGAGTTTGCAATCTTAATATTGTCTAGAACATCAAATAACTCTTTAATTATTTTTTTAAAATGAGATTTATCCAGAGAAACGGGGATAAATTTTACCTCTTTTGATATAACATTAAACCCCGTCTGAAGTGCCTCAGCATTAAACTCCTCAGAATAAGCTTTGCCAGTTTCGATTCCATAATATAATCTCTTATCAAAGACTTCTGGGAAACTTGATAGATACTCAAACAGCTTTTTAACATCAATACTCCACTTGAGACTCTTGTTCCAACCATAGACATTCGCCCAGTCAATTATCGCCAGAGTTTTACCGTTTAATTTTAGATTAAAATCTTTCTTAATCATACTAGGAAATTTCAACTGGGTATCTTGGATTAAAGGTCTCATCTGTGATTTCAATACTTTGTATCCTATTAATAGAGAAACGACGTATACCATCCTTACTTTTATCCCAAGCAAAGAGTCCGTCCTCACCATTGTCCTGACTTAGACTATAGGGTTCAACATAACGCCATCCCTCACTTGTACCATCTTTTTCTAAATAAATTATGCGAAGTATCTTTTGTGCTTTTGCCCCCAGTCTGATTGTGTCTATTACATTATTCATAATTGCTTAAATGTTAACACAAAATAGCATCATAAAACAGCCTCTATTGTAGCTGCTTTATAATTCGCTACTTATACCAAAAAAGACTTCCGACTATTTCATCAAGTCGGCAAGGACATCCTTATGTTTCATCATCACTTCCATAGTGGCCGCTTGTTGGTCCATTCCTCCCTTCATCTTTTCTTGTACCTCAGCCGCGATATCAGAAAAAAGCTTCGGATTCTTTTCTACCGCTTCAATAATCTTGTTTTGCTGATCTTCTGGTATCCCTTTAAGCTGATTCTTCAGCATCTTTTTCAAAAGTAAATCTTTTATGAATGACATAATTTTATTTATAATAATGCTCTAATATTGAACCCAGCTTGGTAGCGATGTCTTGAAAAAGCGGTATAACGCCGATCAGCTTAAGCATCCAACCTAGAAGTGCGACCGTGATGATGATACCTATGAGGTAACCGACAGCGCGCCACAGACCCTGCACGAAAAGCTTCCAACGTGTCGGCTTTAGATTTTTATTAATATCGTCGAGCTTACTACTCAACACTTCTAATTTAGCTATGACTTCTGTATTATCCATGGAGCAATCATACTACTTATTTACGATATTTTCTAGTCTTCCACTTGTCCGCAATTTTAACTCTCGTGAGTGAGCGTTCAAGTTCTGACTCAAAATGTTCAAAATCAATCACTTGATTATTCTTAGCTTGTAATTGTAATTCGTCCGCTCGCTTTTTAGCTTTGGCGATTTCGGCTTCGGTAATATCAGAAATATGTTCGGCAAAATCGGCCAAAACAACAACAGTAGTTTCATCTTTATCTTTTTTGACCTCGACGAAGCCACCAACCACTGCCATCGGTACATGCTCCCCATCTTTAAGGGCCACAATATCTCCAGAAGCGACAGTGGCGAGAAGTGGAATATGATCTGGCAAAACGGTAATCTCGCCTTCGGTCGTAGGCAAAGTCACTGAATCAACTAATTCTTGTAAAATTAGCTTCTCCGGAGTCACAATTTTTAATTGAATCTTTTTGGCCATTTTTTATATCGCACCTTTCATATAAAAGTCATTTTCACTTTTACCATCGTGTTTACCATCTAAAATTTCTTTGAATGAGCGCACGGTTTCTGCAAGTGGCACGTACTGCCCCGGGGTACCAGTGAACTGCTCGGCCACGAAAAACGGCTGAGACAAGAATTTTTGAATTTTACGTGCTCGAGCCACCAACTCTTTGTCGGCATCAGACAATTCTTCCATACCCAAGATTGCAATAATGTCTTGCAGGTCCTTATAACGTTGTAAGACGCGCTGCACTTCACGGGCGACTTCGTAATGTTCTTTACCAACAATGTTTGGATCAAGAATGGTCGAAGAAGAGTCTAGTGGATCGACCGCTGGATAAATACCGATCTCAGATAACGAACGGTTGAGCACCACGGTGGAATCAAGGTGTGAGAAAGTAGCGGCAGGAGCAGGATCGGTCAAGTCATCGGCTGGCACATAGACTGCCTGAACTGAAGTAACTGAACCGTTTTGGGTTGAAGTGATTCTTTCTTGTAAATTACCCATTTCGGTCGCCAAAGTTGGCTGATAACCGACGGCGGATGGAATACGTCCGAGAAGCGCTGATACTTCAGAGCCAGCCTGGGTAAAGCGGAAAATGTTGTCGACGAAAAAGAGCACATCTTTATTTTCTTGATCGCGGAAATATTCGGCCATGGTCAGACCGGAAAGCGCCACTCGCAAACGGGCACCTGGTGGCTCATTCATCTGGCCGAACACCATGGCCACCTTGTCGAGCACCTTCGAATCCTTCATTTCGTGATACAAATCATTTCCTTCACGAGTTCTTTCACCGACACCAGCAAACACGGAATAACCACCATGATTAGCGGCGATATTATGAATAAGCTCCTGAATAACGACAGTCTTACCCACGCCGGCGCCACCAAAGAGTCCCACCTTTCCTCCTTTAAGCACTGGACAAATTAAATCGATAACTTTAATACCTGTTTCCAAAATCTCCACTTTCACCGACTGCGAGACATAGTCTGGAGCCTTACGATGAATCGGCAAACTCTTATCGCTTGATTTCAGGGGCTGGCCATCAATCGCTTCACCAAGCACATTAAACATTCTACCCAAAGTCACTGAACCAACTGGGACAGAAATAGGTTTGCCGGTATCGGTCACCACCAAGCCGCGCGAAAGTCCATCGGTGGAATCCATCGCAATAGCGCGAGCCGTGTTTTCACCGATATGCTGTTCTACCTCAAGTACCAAAGTCTTACCATTATTCAAAACTGTGAGAGCGTTGTAAATATCAGGTACGCCATCTTCAAAAGTGACGTCGACAACCGGACCGATGATGCGTTTTATTGTACCTGTTTTTTGCATAAATTTTTTTTAATAAATAATAAAATCTAAATTAACTAACACTTGCCATACCGGCGCTGATTTCAGAAATTTCTCGGGTAATACCAGCCTGTCTCGCCTTATTAAATACCAAGGTCAAATCTTCAATCATCTCCTCGGCTGCTTCGGTGGCATTTTTCATCGCCATCATTCGAGCCGACTGTTCGGAGGCATTGGACTCAAGAATCATTTGATAAATCTGCATTTGGACAAGCTTAACAATCAATGTATCGAGTAAGGTATCCACTTCACCCTCGACAAGACAGTGGGCTGGCTTTTTATTTGACTCCGCTTCACCGAGTTCGATTACCTCTTTAATCTCTTCGCGCGAAACCGGCAAAATCTTTCTAATTTTGGGAACTTGAGTTAACGCTGAAACGAAGTCAGTGTATACAACATAAACTTCGCTGTATTTAGCCAAACTAAATTCTGCTAAAAGATGAGTAGATAACGGCAAGATATCGCGTAATTTTAGGTTATCCGACATTTCAGTAAAAGTCGCTACCACATTCTGACCAATACGACGCATAGCACTATCACCCTTTTTACCCACGGTAATTACGTCGCAAGAATTGTCCTTCACCTTGAGTGCCGTAATAACTTTCTTGATGGCCTGAGCATTGTAGCCACCGCACAGGCCACGATTTGATGTAATGAGAACTATCAAAGATTTTGGCGTGGCGTTTTTCTTAAAGAATTTATTTTCTGCAGTTTCTAATTTCTCCGAAAGTGAGGTCAATAAATCCCAAGAAAAAGAAGAGTACAATCTGGAAGCTAAGGTCTGGGACGTCGCACGCTTCATCTTGGAAGCCGCTACCAGTTCCATCGCTTTCGTGATTTTCTTGGTACTCTTTACCGATTTTATTCGACTTTTTATTTCCTTAGTGCTTGGCATAATTATTTTTTACTCAAAAAGGCATCGCGGAACTCACCAATGGCTTTGCTTAATTCGGCCTCGCCTTTTTCGGTCCACATTTTAGTCTCCCTAACTTCCTTATAGAAAGTCTGGGCATTTCTCTCGGCATACTCTCGAAGACCTTCTTCAAAAGTCTTGATTTGATTCAAAGGAACACTATCCATAAAACCACGAGTTAGAGCATAAAGGGTGACAACTTGATCTTCAATAGCCATTGGTGAGTATTGAGCTTGTTTCAATACTTCCACCGCTCGCTTACCACGCTCGAGCTGATTCTTCGTCTTTTCATCAAGATCCGAACCAAATTGGGCAAAGGCTTCGAGTTCACGGAATTGCGCCAAGTCTAGTTTCAAAGTTCCCGCCACTTTTTTCATGGCCCTAATCTGTGCCGAAGAACCGACACGCGACACTGAAAGACCGACGTTAACGGCTGGTCGAATACCCTTATAGAAAAGATCAGTCTCCAAGAAAATCTGACCGTCAGTAATCGAGATCACGTTTGTCGAAATATAAGCGGACACATCCCCTGACTGCGTTTCGATAATTGGTAAAGCCGTGATTGATCCGCCACCATATTCTTTATTTCGACGACACGCTCGCTCCAATAATTTGGAGTGCAAATAGAACACATCACCAGGAAAGGCTTCACGGCCTGGTGGACGACGCAAGAGCAGAGAAATTTCACGATAAGCGACGGCGTGCTTGGAAAGATCATCGTAGATAATCAGCACATCTTTTCCTTGATCCATAAAATGCTCGGCGATTGAAACACCAGTATAAGGAGCAATATAAGAGAGAGCGGCTGACTCGGCTGATCCGGCCGAGACGATAATGGTATAGTCCATCGCTCCACCTTCTTCAAGTCGAGCTTGCAGTTTGCGCAACTTGGAATCTTTCTGACCAATCGAGACGTAGACACAGATCAAGTCCTGACCTTTTTGATTTAAAATTGTATCGATAGCAATCGCGGTTTTACCTGTCTGGCGGTCACCGATAATAAGCTCGCGCTGTCCCCGACCAATCGGGATCAAGGCATCAATCGCCTTAATACCAGTCTGCACCGCTTGGTTAACGCTCTGACGAGTAATAACCCCAGGAGCTACTTTTTCAATCGGATTAAACTTATCCGTTTTGATTACGCCCTTTCCATCAATTGGTGAACCAAGAGCATTTAAAACGCGTCCGATTTGTAAGTCAGAAACTGGTACCGACAAGATTTTACCGGTCGCCTTAACTTCATCCCCTTCATGAATTTTAGAAAAGTCTCCGAGGATAATCACACCGACTGAGTCTTCCTCGAGGTTAAGCACCACTCCCGTCTCACCGGAGGCAAAAGTAACCATTTCCGAAACTTTGATATCAGAAAGTCCAGATAATTTAGCAATACCATCAAAGACCTCGATCACGTGGCCAATCTTCTCGGCTTTGATCTCGAGCTTAAATTTATCGATTTGCCTCTTTAGATCTTCGACAATGGTATTTTTCATTTTTTTAATTTCTTATTAAATAATCTTGTAATTGATTCAGTTTATTTTTATAGGTCAAATCAATTACTTCGTCTTTTGCCTCAATTCGCATTCCCCCAAGTACTGTCTCATCTTCACCGATCGTAGCGACGACCTGTTTCGCCGCGTACCTTTTCTTTAAAACTGATTCGATTTTGTTTAGCTTCTCAACACTGGGTATTTTCCTTACGGTTAATTTAACCTCCACAATTCCCTCTTCTTTATTAAGAATTTCTTTTAGCTTTCGTAAGATTTCCGGACTGCGATTGATCAATCTTTTTTCTACTAAAAAATTTCTAATCCTGACCAAGACAGCTTCAAGCTCCTTACCGGTCTTACCTCTGGTCAGCTCATAAATCGTCTGGACAATGTTTCTAGTGGAGATTTTGGCCATAATTTAGATATTACTCGTGTCACTCTTCTTGCTCAAGATTTTCTCAGAGGCCAGCATAGCTAAAGATACAATTTCTTTTTTGGCCTCCTCGACAATCTTTATCTTTTCACTTTCTAGAGTTTTCTTCCCAGCAAGAATCATTTGATTGACTTCCGTTTTAGCCAATTCCAACATTTCTTCTTTCTTCGCCAAGGCTTCCTTCTTACCTTTTTGAAATAACTCATCCGCCTCTGTTCTAGCGCGAGCAATGACCTTATCATACTCTTGCCTCGTCTTCTCAACGATTAGGGCATTATCCTTGGCATCAGTAATCCCTTTACTAATTTTCTCTGAGCGATCAGCCATTAGCTTTTTTAAGGGCTTGAGGGCGAAAAGATATAGTACCAAAAAGACGATTGCTAGATTTATAACCTGAGCAATGATGATTTTCCAATCGATATGAAATGTCGAAACAAGTGATTCCATATACTAAATTGAAAAGGCAATAACCAAGGCGTAGATAGCGATAGCTTCAGCAAAGGCAGAAGCGATGAGCATCGGCACTAGGATCTTGCTTGAAGCCTCAGGGTTGCGGCCGATAGCCTCCATAGCCTTGGCACCAATCATACCGATACCAATTCCCGGACCGATAGCACCTAAACCGATAGCGATAGCTTTTGCGATAGTTTCGAGTTCCATTTTTTTATATAATTAATAATTAATAAATTCGACGATTAATAAATAAACTTAACTATGCTCTTCGTGTTCACTGTGATCTTGCGAAGCGATGGTAAAATATACCAAAATCAAGATCGCAAAGATGAAAGCCTGAATCAAACCGACAAAGATTTCCAAAAATAGAAACGGAATCGGTAAACCGTAAGCTAAAAGAGCACTCATCGACAAAAGAAGAACTTCCCCAGCAAAGACATTGCCAAACAATCGGAACGATAGCGAAGCGATTTTCGCAAACTCCCCAATCAGTTCCAAAATACCCACAAAGAAAGTTACTGGAGCGACGACTAACGTAGTCGGCTCATGACGAACCTTTGTCACCATTCCCACGAGTGCCTTTATATTAATATATTTATTGAAAGTTTTCCAGACACCGATCGCGATGATGCCAAACAAATTAGCACCAATAACCGCCAAAAGCGATAAAGCTAGGGTCGTATTGATATCCGCCGTACCACTTCGAACAAAGGGGATAAAAGCCGACTTTCCATGTTCACTTTCAATTAGACCAAGACCGCCAAACGGTAATAGACCTAGCCAGTTATTTACCAAAACAAAGAAAAAAACCGAGATAGCGAGTGGAAAAACTTTAAGCGTAATCTTCCTACTGCCTGTAATCTGATCACAAAGCCCTAAAGCACCGTCTAGAACAATTTCAAAGAAATTTTGCAGTCCTTTTGGTACTTCGCTTAATTTTGTCCGCAAGATAATAGCCAAGACGAGTAACAATATAACAGCTACCCAACTAGTCAAAAGAGCATTGGTTATAGAAAAATTACCAAAGTGAAATATCGGCTCAGCATATAAAG
>CAIJXO010000057.1 GCA_903824735.1 uncultured bacterium
GATTAGAACAACACGTAGAAAAAGACAATCCCTACTGCCTTTTAAATTATCAAAACACGCGGAGGTTGTTATTGGACATTTTTCAATTCAACAAATAATTAAATTCTTGCCTCCAGAGAGTAATAAGTACAGAACTATAGTAAGAGAACCTCTGGAACGAATGTGGTCTCATTATAATTATTGGAAAAACCATAAAGGTGATGTCGGGCATAGAATTTCTCCTATTTACACCAGCAGTTTCACATTTGAAGAATTTGCTTTTCTCCCAGAGCTTGAAAATTATCAAACACAAGCTATCGGCAAGAACTTATCCATATACGAATACATTGGTGTCACAGATCGTCTTGACGAATTTGCGATTCGTTCGGGGCTTATTTCTAAAAATGAAAAAGTACCGATAGTAAATAAATTTAGTAAAAAATTGCCAGTTTTAAGTAAACAGTTTATTGAGGAATTTAAGAAAAGACACGAAGAAGACTACGCTATTTATGAATGGGCTATTCTGAGTAAAAATCAATAGTTTCTAGATTGGATTTATCCTTTCTCTAATCCAAGGTTATGAACTTACCCGCCAGAGCAAGTTGACAACAGTAGTTACTCGTGCTATCTTGCAAAAAGACTGATTTTTTAATATTTTTTAAATTGGTTGTATCTTTTAGATCTTGCGTGAGGTTTAAAAGATGCAACCAATGAATGAGTTGCAGAAAACAAGGAGTACGACGCATGAAGATTAAGGTTTTGAAACTCGGGACGGTCTGCCTCGACAAAGCGACCAATTTGCAGGGCACGTTGACCCACTGGGGCATCAACATGGGCGCGCGAATCAGCTACCTCCTTCAGCCGAAGGGTCTGAATGACGAGGGTCAGCCTGTGCAGAAGCTCTACTTGGAAGAAGAGCGGCTGTCGGTCAAGCCCGAAGATTTCGAGGAGGTCGAAGTGCCCTTCGAAATCCTGGGAACCCAGGTCACGAGCAAAGCGAGCGGCTTCACTGGTATGGCGGTGGAGTTTATCCGCCACATCAACGGCTGCTTCCATGTCGTCATTCAGCCCCAGGGGTTGTCGGAGAAGACGAAGGCGCCGATCCGGAAGTGTGACTTCGACCTGCGGGAATGCACCGGCGACAAGATCGTCGAACTTTCCCAGCAGGAGCTCGCGAGGAGCAAGCGGGAACGACCGTCGCCGACGGGTGACACCATGGAGCCCGATCTTCCGCCCAGTCTCCGCTGACACTGCGCTCGCAACACCGCCCACGAAGCCGCCCGGCCTTCTGGGCGGTTTTCTATTATAGAAATATCCTTAAATATGTTTTTCTGGTATAATAGACAATGTCATTTATAAGATAATTGTATAATTATGAAAAAAACTCTCATATTTTTTTCCATTAGTCTGTTATTTTTGTCTTTTTATATTAATGCCGAGGCTCAAGCTGCCCCAAAATGCAAGGTTAAGATGAAGGTAATAAGTCAGCTAGGGGTCAAGCCAGCAAATGCCGCAATTAATCTTGACAATACATATATTGTTAAAGTTGTTAGTACAAGTACTAGAGACGGTAATTGGTCATCTCTCGAACCAGAGTGTCCATTTGCGATCGGTGAATCTTATAAGATAAGTACTATATCAAAGGACCCACTTTCACCTTATTTCCTCGGCAATCTTTTAGCTTCAGGTACATATAACGGTAATACTTTAGATTTTACTTATGATGAGTATTGTTCAATGACTCCGTCTGGTCAAACTTCGTGTGATGAAAACCTTGGTTTAGACGTAAGTTTAAATTCTATTCCGCCGACAGTGAACAAGTACAGCTTCTCCCTTGAAAAATATAGTGTTTCATTACCAGTCGTGATCCAGAAACCAACTGCGTCTGACAATTCACTAAAAAATTTTATTAATCTTTTAATTACTATCGGCGTCATTACTCCTGACAAAGCAACTGCCGCTAGAGCAATATTTGGATTATAAATAAGAAAATAAAATCTATGCAAAAAATAGCCACCAAAATCTTTATAATTTCCTCCGTCCTCTTTGGGGTAATTGGCATTTTGATTATTCTAACCGCTTCCGGTCCGGACACACCGGATTCACCTATGACTGAGACGTTGGTCAAGCTTTTGTTTGCGACTGTATGTGTTATCTTACCTTCGTTTGCCCTTAGTCTGGCTGGCAAATATTTAAAAAGCTAATCAAAATGTTACTTTATAAAAAATATCTACCCGACTTCATCTTTGGTGGCATCGACGGACTGGTAACGACCTTTGCGGTGGTGTCTGGAGTCATCGGTGCTTCATTGCCATCCTCGGTTATTCTGATTCTAGGTTTTGCTAATCTTTTCGCTGACGGTTTTTCTATGGCTGTATCAAATTATCTTTCGTCTAAGTCCGAAGAAGACTTACAGCAAAATCATTCTGATAAAAAAGCGACAAAAGCAGCCCTCACGACTTTTGTGGCTTTCATCTTGATCGGTTTTATACCCTTGCTATCGTTTGTTATAAACTTTGGCGAGCGTAATTTTCTTATATCAATTATCTTGACGTTACTAGCTTTCTCTTTGGTGGGATATATAAAGGGTTATGTGACAAAGACCAATCGTTTGGTTTCAATTTTGCAGACATTGTTTGTCGGATCTCTCGCGGCTATAATTGCTTATATGGTGGGGTATTGGTTGGCTGATTTTGGGGTATAGTGATATTCTAAAATCTATGATATTCGCTAATATTACTGGTTGGATAGTCGCTCCTATAGTCTTGGCATTAATCCTGGGTAAATATCTGGATAGTAAATACTTGACTAC
>CAIJXO010000058.1 GCA_903824735.1 uncultured bacterium
AGCCACGCGGAGCGTGGAAAACCCTTTCTGATTCTGGCCTGTCCGAAAATCCGACCCGACTGTCGGCCCTGCGGGCCGACCGAATTTCTGGCGCTGAATCCGAAATGTCGGAAATGCGGAGACGGCTGGATTCGAACCAGCGGGGGTGATTAAACCCCACCTCTTTAGCAAAGAGGCACGTTAGACCACTCTGACACGTCTCCGTGAGTCTAAATCTAGCATAAAAGTTTTAATAAATCTAGAAAATGCTATAGTATAGGTATATGAACAACACTTATAATTGGTACTCCACTTTAATCAAACCAAGCTGGGCTCCACCATCTTGGATCTTCGGTCCGGTTTGGTCGGTACTTTATGTTTTGATTGCAATCTCTTTTGTCGGCGCCTTTAGACTCGCTTGGCAGGGGAAGGTGGCCTTTATTGTCATCTTACCTTTTATTTTAAATTTAATTTTCAACTTTGCCTTCAGCCCAATTCAATTTACTTTACAAAACAACATTTTAGCCGCGGTGGATATCTTGCTTGTGCTCGGTACTATAATTTGGGCGATGATTGCCATCTATCCACACGCTAAGTGGATTATGTATATGCAGATTCCTTATTTAGTCTGGGTGTCATTTGCGACAGCGGTACAGCTGACGATTACTTTTTTGAATAGATAGTTTTAATGCGCCAAGGCCACTCCCATAACTCTCTTTGCCCCTGCTTCTTTTAGTGCGCGGAAAGATTCGGTCATAGTGGCACCGGTAGTGATGACGTCGTCGATTAGAAGGAAGGAAAAGTCGGCCAGATTTAAGTCGGTGTCTTTTATTTCAAAAGTATTTTTGAGATTATTTAATCTTTCTTCACGATTTCGCGCACGCGACTGATGTGGGGTGTTGATTTTTTTAATCAATAAGTTTTCGACGAGTGTAAAAGTTTTTTGCTTTCTCTCCTGATCTATTCTTATCAATTCTCGGCAAATCAACACGCATTGGTTGAAACCTTTTTCTCGAGCACTCGATTTTGAGGAGGGGACGGGTAACAAGACAATGTTTTTGAAGTTTGAGAAAGTCGCTAGGTCACCAAGCTCCTCAAGGATGTGCTCATATAATAGAAGACTAAAGTCGCGAATCAGCTTTTTATTGCCCCGAAACTTGATTTCCCAGATGGCCTGACGGCATAACGAATTTTTGTAGCTAAAGATGGCCTGAGGGTGTTCGGTTGGGGGAATTTTCTCACATAAACCCGCTGGACCAAGCGTCTCCAGTAGTTTGACCTTCTCCTCTTTGGGCAAAAGGAGGTCGGTTAGGGTTTCTAGTGTTTTGTAGAGCCAGCTTATGTTCATTTTAAAATTAAGTGTGATATAATGTACCAGTATATTGTATAAACAATGATTAATATTTCTGACTTTTTCAAAAATACTTTTGGTGGCGATCAAAACAAAAGTGTTTTGGGTATTGATATCGGCCCGTCATCGGTCAAGATTGTCCAACTTAAGCGCAAAAGCGGTCGGGCAATCTTGGAAACTTACGGGGAACTTTCTCTTGGACCATATGCAGGGATGGAAATCGGCCGGGCGACAAATTTGACGACGGATAAAATCGCTCAAGCGGTTGTCGACGTTTTACGGGAGTCCAATACTACCACAAATAAGTGTGGTATTTCCATACCTATGGGTTCAAGCTTGGTGTCATTCATTAAATTACCAAAAGTCGACGATCGCGAATTAGCGCAAATGATCCCCCTTGAAGCGCGTAAATATATTCCCGTGCCGATTTCCGAAGTTAGTCTCGACTATCTAGTGATTCCACGAAATGAAAGTATTGCTTCCGAATATCAAAACAGCGAAGAGAAGCCGGCGGAGAACACGATTGATGTTTTACTCGTGGTGATTCACAATGACGCACTCGAAAAGAACAAAGAAATTACCCGCACCGCCAAGCTCGATACGACTTTCTCCGAAATTGAAATCTTTAGCTCGATGCGCTCCGTCTTGGAGCCTGGTACGGCGCCACAGATGATTATCGATTTCGGTTCAAACTCGACTAAAGTCTATATTATCGAGCGCGGTATTTTGCGCACTTCACACATGGTCTCACGTGGCTCTCAAGATATTACCCTTGCTCTTTCCAAGTCACTCGGTGTCAGCGTTGAAGAAGCGGAGAAGATTAAGCGCGAGAACGGGATACTAACAAAGACTGCTAGCCAATCAAATATCAACGAAGTTACTTCCTTAACTCTGGATTATATCTTTTCTGAAATCGGTCGTGTGCTTTTGAATTATCAAAAGAAAACTGGTCGCAATGTTTCCAAGATTTTCTTGACTGGAGGGGGAGTGTTGCTCAAGGGTCTGAAAGAAAAAGCCGAATCAAGCTTTAGCGTCCCAGTTTCCCTGGCTGATCCTTTTTCTAAAGTAGAATACCCCGCCTTTTTGGAAGCCGTTTTAAAACAAGCTGGTCCATCCTTCGCGGTTGCCATCGGTTTAGCCTTGCGTCGCTTGCAAGACATGGACTAAAAAAGAGATTGGTATTATAATAGTACAAGAATATGGAGACTAAAATGCAAACATCCTTTATACCGAAGAAGCCCATCGTGGCGACACCGGATGAAAGCCGAGGAATCAGTCTCTTTCTATTGCTCGCGATTATTATTTTCATTGTAAGCCTTGCGATGGCTGGTGGAGTTTTCTTATGGAAAGATTCTCTAGTCAAGAAAATTGCCGAAGATAAAGTGGCGCTTGAAAGTGAGAAGCAATCATACGAAGAGAAAACTATTGATTTCTTGATTCGCCTAGATGATCGGATTAGAGTTTCTGAAGAATTATTAAGTCGCCATCTCGCTGTATCGCCAGTCTTTTATATGTTGGAAAAGAGCACTCTGCAAAAAGTAAGATTAAAGACAATGAAATTTTCTTATAACGGCGACAAAGGCCAGATTGACTTAACTGGTCTCGCTCAAAGCTACGCCACCTTAGCAAACTCTAACCAAAGCTACGAGGTGCTTTCTAAACAAAGCGATTCGTTTGGTGCCGAAAATTTGCGAACCTTAATTTCTCAGCCTGTTATTTCTGATTTTAGCCCAACCGCCGACGGTAGTGTCGCCTTTAGTTTCTCAGCGACCGTGAATCCAGGTCTAGTGTCGTATGCGGGAGTAGCCACTTCGTCCGTATCTGTACCACAAGTAAATCCATAACCAAATGAATTTCATCACCCCCATTATTTTAATAATCATTTCGTTCGGTGTCTTTTTCGCTTATGTAAATCCAAATTATCGAGGTGTAGATTCTACCAACCCTAGTGTCAAAGTCCTCCAGGAGGAGCACGATCAATACCAAAGAGCCTTAGACAATTCGAGTAATTTAAGGGCTAAGCGAAATTCACTTCAGGATACGGCCGAGAATTTTAACCCCGACGATATCAAGCGCTTAAATGAATTACTGCCAGATAATGTCGACAATATTAAACTCGTCATTGATATTAAAAACATTGCCCAAAAGAATCGTTTGGTCTTGAAAAATATCAAGCTTGATAATGACGCCAGCGCTGATTCCAAGAAAATTGGTACCGACACTACAAAATATGGAACCGTTGGGGTGAGTTTTGCTGTAAATTCCTCATACGATAATTTTCAGAATTTTATACGCGACCTTGAAAAAAGTTTACGTTTGATCGATATCGTCGATCTATCAGTAACAAGTAATGATACCGGGCTTTATGATTTTTCTGTCGGCATTAAGACTTATTGGTTAAAATAAATTAAGACGATGAATCCAAAAACCAAACAAATCATAATCGCTGTCGTCATCATCGTTATTGCCTTTTTTGTGATTAAATCTTTTTTCCCAAGCACCGCGACCTACGGTGATCCAACTTTAGCCGTCGATTCTGCTAGTGCGATGTCTCAGCCAGTGATTGACGGTCAGGCAGTTGTTGTTCTACTTAATCGCTTAGAGAATGTCGATTTGAGTGGCGCTATCTTTACCAGTGTCATTTTTAAGAGCTTGAAACCATCAGACACCGTGATCTTTGAAGAAAATGTCGAACGCCGTAATCCATTTGCTCCAGTTGGTGCCGACGGACAGGTTGCCCCTAGCCGTGTGGCTTCTTCTACACCCAAGACCACCAGATAGTTTGGTTACAAATTTATATGAGCATATTAGACATACTAGCCCAAAAAGAGGTAATTAAAACTGGCGATGTCTCTCGCGTAAAAGCCGAGTCAGATAGTTCGGGTATTCCCGTTGAGCAGATTTTGGTCAGGCGGGGAGTGAGCGAAGACGTTATTTTACGCGCTAAAGGTGAATATTATAATATCCCAACCAGACGACTCGATGCTCAGGTCTCTTTTAATATCTTAAAAAATATTTCAGAGGATTCCGCTCGACACTACAGCTTTGTGCCGATTGGCGTAAAAGATGGTCTGCTTGAAGTCGGTATTGTCGATCCAGAAAATATCGAAGCCCGCGATGCTTTAAACTTTATTGCCAATAAGATTGGCATGCCTTTCAAATTATATCTGATTACCATGTCGGATTTTGCTAAGGTGCTCGAAGATTACAAAGGTCTCTCTGGCGAAGTGACTAAAGCTCTCTCTGAACTTGAGACCGAACTATCTGAAGATGTCGACGGTGTGGAGACTATCGCTGAAGCCAATCAAGACGGTGGCATGGAGGCTAAAATTGTCGAAGATGCACCGGTGACTAAGATTGTCGCTACTATGCTGCGCTATGCCACTGAAGGTAATGCCTCAGATATTCACATCGAGCATATGCGCGACAAGATTCGTGTTCGTTTTCGAGTTGATGGCGTCTTAAATACCAGCTTAATCTTGCCGGCGACTGTTCACTCCGCGGTAGTGGCTCGTATCAAGATTTTGTCGAATATGAAACTCGACGAAAAGCGCAAGCCTCAAGACGGTCGTTTTTCCGCTAAAATTGATGGCCGTAAAATCGACTTCCGTGTCTCGACTTTCCCTGCTTATTACGGTGAGAAGATCGTGATGCGTATTTTGGATCAGGAAAAAGGGGTACAGACGCTCGATAAGATTGGCCTATCTGAAACAAACTTAAAATATATTCGCGAAGCCATCACTCGCCCCTACGGTTTGATCTTGATTTCTGGTCCAACTGGTTCTGGTAAGACCACAACTTTGTACTCAATGTTGAAAGAAATCAACAAAGAAGAGCAAAACGTTTTGTCCCTTGAAGATCCGATTGAATATAACATCGATGGTATGAGTCAGTCACAGGTCTTCCCTGAAATCGGCTATACCTTCGCTACTGGTTTGCGCACGACCTTGCGTCAGGACCCAGACGTGATCATGGTGGGAGAGATTCGTGATAAGGAGACCGCCGGTCTTGCTGTTCAGGCTGCTTTGACTGGTCACTTGGTGCTCGCTACTATCCACACAAACAATTCTGTCGGTGTTATCCCGCGTTTGATTGATATGGGCGTCGATCCTTATTTGATTGCGCCAACCTTGATTCTCGCTATGGCCCAGCGTTTGGTTCGTACTCTATATCCAGGCACCGGCAAGACTATCCCCGTAGATGATAGCACTCGCGCGATGCTTGAGAGTCAGTTTAAGGATTTACCGGCTGAATATAAGAAACAGTTGCCAGCCTTTGCAAATATCTATATGCCAGAAGCCTCGCCTGAATGTGCGACCGGAGTAAAAGGACGCGTTGCGGTATTTGAAGGCTTTAAGATGGACAAAGAAATCGAGAAACTGATTTTGACGAACCCTACCGATACGGCCATCTTTGAGGCTCTAAGAAAGAAGGGAATGCTCACTATGAAGGAAGATGCGATTGTAAAATGTCTGAATAAGCAGATTCCGTGGAGTGAGGTGAACACTTTGTAGTTTGTTTTGAATTTACTAATTGTGGTATAATAAAATCATGGAAAATAAAACCCCTAAAGTATTTATCGTCGATGATGACAAGTTCTTATTGAACATGTACTCCATCAAATTTAGCAAGAATGGTTTTGAGGTGAATTCAGCAAGCTCCGGTGACGAAGTTTTGAGTAAAATCAAAGCTGGTTACCAGCCAGATATTATCCTGCTGGATATTGTGATGCCGGGTATGGATGGTTTTGAAATTTTGGAAGCGCTGAAGAAGGGTAATCTAGTTCCGAACACTCAGGTCATCATGCTTACCAATCAAGGTCAGCTTTCCGACATCGAGAAAGCTAAGAGTTTCGGTACGAGTGGTTATATTATTAAAGCCACCACGATTCCATCAGAAGTCGTCGAGGAGGTTCGTCGTATTTACAACTTACATAAAACCATATGACCGATTACAAAAAATCTTTAGCTGAACTTATCGAGACCGTGGTACGAGAGGGAGCTTCAGATTTGCACATCTCTGAAGGCCGTCATCCGACCATTCGTGTTTCGGGTATGCTTTTGCCTTTGGTAAAAAATGCGGTCTTAACCAAAGAGGATACGGCCGGTATTTTGGGCGAATTATTGTCACCGATCAACAAAGAACTTTTTTATAAAAATAAAGAAATTGATTTCTCTTATGATGCCGCGGGTGGACGTTTTCGTGGTAATGCCTTTTTCCAGCAAGGAGTCGTTTCGATTTCCTTGCGTTTGGTGACAAAAAAGAATCGCAGTTTTGATGAATTGAATCTGCCAGATATTCTAAAAACTTTTTCCGAAATACAGCA
>CAIJXO010000059.1 GCA_903824735.1 uncultured bacterium
AGTAAAGAGAGAAACTGGCGTTTAGTCATTTAGCCATTATATCAGCAGTGGGGCGTGTGGGGATACGTCCCGTTAAATATCCCCTTGCTCTATTTGGCTGTTACTATATAATATAGGACATAAGAGGTCCTAGAGATCCATAATTTATAATATGGATCAAACTGAAATAAAAGATTTAATCAACCCGAAAGATATTCGCTGTTTTCAGTGTGGTAAGTTGCTCGCTCGTAATGATTCTGATGATGTCGGTTTAAAGATCAAATGTAATCGTTGCGGGTCATTAAACCTAGTTTTCAAGGGGGTTAAAGATCAGGTTATTATCACTGACGCAGACGGTGTGATTTTGTATGCTAATGGTTTAGTCGAAGAGATAACTGGCTACTCCTTAATCGAGGTGCTTGGTAAGAAACCCTCTATTTGGGGTGGGCAAATGGGTGATGGTTTTTATCGGGATTTATGGCAAGCAATTAAAGTTGAGAAGCGACCAATCCAAGTCATCGTCACAAATAAGAGAAAAGATGGAAGCTTGTATAAAGCCTGGCTTCATATCTCTCCGGTCTTTGGAGTCGATCGTGATGTCAAAATGTTTGTCGGTATTGAAAAGGTGATTCCAGACGATTTATAAACTAATTTATTTATATGCAAACAGCACCAATATTTCAAGACGAAGAGGAGAGACTGGCGGCCGTACACCGGCTGGCAATTTTAGACACCAAACCAGAAGAACGTTTTGATGCACTTACAAAAGAGGCTGTTGAAAAACTCAATGTGCCAATTTCTACTGTTACCATAGTCGATAAGGATCGCGAGTGGTTCAAGTCCTGTGCCGGTCTTGATCAGAAAGAAGGGGGCCGAGCCGGATCATTTTGTGGCCACGCCTTGTTTGCTAAGGATCTTTTTATTGTAAACGACACTCTAAAAGATGAACGTTTTTTCGATAATCCAATGGTGATTGGTTTTCCTTATATCAGATTCTATGCTGGAATCTCACTCCTCGACCATAAGACAAGCAAACCGATTGGAGTTTTTTGTGTTAAAGACGATAAACCTCGTGAGTTTGGCACGGACGAGGTGTCTATTTTAATGGATTTGGCTGACCGAGCGGAGAGGGAGTTGAATAACAGCCACCAGTAGCCATCTTCAACTTGATGTTATGTTGTCGGCGTCTAACAATACTTTGATTCTATTGTATATCCTCCCAGATACCCTTGAATAGCTCACGGGTGTTATAAGCCATTACTGAATCACAGATTTCTACGAGGTAATGCGGGTGTTGATTCGTCATAATCATTAGTATGTAGTCTCCTATAACGACTTGAGTTGTGGTAAACTCAAAACTTTTTTTCCAGAACTTTACCTGTCGACGTCCCTCGTATTCTTTGTTGGACATTGCTCTTTCCTCAATTTCCTTTTTGTTTGTGAGTACTTTCAAACTAATCTCCTTGGGGATTGTCCTCCAGTGAAATTCTACCCAGTCTTTATATTCCTCTAGAATTGTATGATCTTGATACCCCCACCAAGTTGGCTCTGTCTTTAACGCACTTTCTACCCAGGTCGGTAGTTGTTTATATAAGAAGTCGTTTAGGTTTTCTTCATCTACGAACCTAATTTTAGGAACTGAATAAGTCTTTGATTTGGGGACCAATCTAAGTTCGGAGATCGCTTCTTTGACAAGCTTTTTCTTTTCTGAGATTTTTATCTCCTCTCTTTTAATTAGTGTTTCCAATTCTTGAAAGGGAAGGGCGGAGTAATAAGTGGTAGTGTTTCTTAAGTCTTCCACGATAACCCCCTTTTTTATAAGCTCTTTGGCTACACTATAAATCGTCGCTCTATTTATCTTAGTAATAATCGAGATATTTGCCGGAGCGATTTTTCCGTTCTCCACAATAGTCAAATAAATCGTCGCTTCTTTCTCGGTAAACCCTAGTTTTTTTAATATTTCATTTAGCATTCAGACATTATAGCATGTTGTTGAACTGATTACAACACTATTATATGACTTAATATAACGATATTTCAATCCATTTTGTAATTTTATTTGATATTTAATTGACTAAAACGTAAGAATCTGCTATACTAGGACGGTAGTTTATTCAATTAATCATCTTTCCATGTCCAAAAAACAAAATATTATCTGGTTTGTCATAATTCTAGTGCTGTTAATTGTCGGTATCGTGTATGTCATATCAAAACCGAAGCAGGCAAGTGGTCCTATCATTTTAGGTTTTGTCGCCCCTCTGTCTGGAGACGCCGCTAGTTATGGTGAAACAGAAAGAAACTCGACGAAGCTTGCTGTTGATGAAATAAATTCGAACGGTGGAATAAATGGCCGCCCGATCTCTGTAGTGTACGAAGATGGTAAGTGTAACGGTAAGGACGCAACTAGCGCCGCCCAAAAACTTATTAATGTAGACGGGGTTAAGATTATTCTAGGAGGTATGTGTAGTAGCGAAACACTTGCCATAGCGGCAGTAGCGGAACCAGCAAGGGTCCTAGTTTTATCAGCTTTCTCCAGTAGTCCAAAGATAACGACCGCAGGCGACTATATATTTCGTAGTTCTCCTTCGGATGATGATATTGCGAAAGTTGATGCGAACTATATTGCCTCTAAGTATAAATCAGTGGCTATAATCTCTGAAAATACGGATTACTCACAAGGGGTGCGTTCCATAATGAAATCAATTTTCCAAGAGAAAGGAGTCAGAGTGGTCAGTGATGAGGTGTACGGAGGCGCGGGGATAAGCTCAACCGATTTCCACGGTATTATTCAAAATATTAGGATCGCTAAACCAGACGCTATATATATTAACTCTCAGACTGGTAAGGCGGGTGGATTAATTGTAAAACAAATCAATCAATTGGGTTTGAAGATCCCGCTTTTGGGAAACTATTCTCTGGCTAGTACTGACGCCGCAAACGTCGCTGGCGATTTGTTAGAGGGAATGATTGTTAGTGACTCGACATCTCTTTCCGATAAAGGTGAAAAGCTTCTGGCTAAATACAAGGAGACTTTTAAAACTGACCCAGCAAGCAATTATGAGATGGGTGCATCATATGATCGTGTCTATATTTTTGCTCGAGCAATAGCAGCGGTTGGGGACGATACAAACGAGATTAAAGACTATTTATACAGCATGAAAAACTTTGATGGCGCTGTCGGTAGTTATCACTTTGACAAGAATGGTGATGTTGTTGGAATAGGCTTCTCAAACTATTTGATAAAAGACGGTAAGGAGGTTTCTATTACAAAATAGATCTTAAGTGAAGAATCTGGCCAATGGTAGACGTATGCTATAATCTATCCTATGACTCACTTCTACTCAATATTTATCGCCGCCTGCTTCGTCCTTATGTTTATTTTCTGGATCCTGACCGCTTTCTCGACCAAGAGGACCGTCGAGAAAAAGGGCGGGACAGTGATTCGAATAATTTTTTATTTAATTATAATTCTGGTTATTTATCTCCAAGGCCACGTGGCATTTTTGGCTACAAATCTCTGGCCTAAAACTGTGGGTATTAAAATCATCGCTGATCTTGTCACTTTTTGCGGATTACTGGTGATGATTTGGGCCAGAATCACTCTCGGTAGAAATTGGAGTGCAAACATCGTTTTGAAAGAAGACCATAAGCTTGTCACCAATGGGCCTTATGCCTATGTCCGACATCCGATTTACAGTGGTTTGATTCTGATGATCCTTGGTGTTGTCTTGTATGTAGACACTTTAATACTGACAATATTTTTCGTGGCGTTTTTCTTTGGGGCGTATTATAAAGCTCGAAAAGAGGAAAAACTTTTAATGACTACTTTTGAGAGGGAATATAGTGAATATAAGAAAAAAGTTAAGGCTCTTGTTCCGTTGGTGTTTTAATGTTTCAAGAGTATTTTTTCCGCCGCTTCATTACCGTCCTTCAGTCCGAGATTAAACAATCTGTTTATCACGCGCTTGTTGGTATTTAGAATCGAGGATTTTATTGGTGAGCTTGGCCGAATTACGATAACATTTTCATTATCAAATTTTTTCTCTAAAGATTTACGTACCTCCTCCATTTTAGTCATCTTCTTTCTTACAGGCAGAGGAGCAAGGCGAGACGCGAGTTTTAATCTTAGCTTTTTTGCTTTACTGAGTTCATAATCACTTGATTTGTTATAAATTACGACGATTTCTTTGTGTCCATCATCAAGCGCTTTCTGAATGGGCAGGGGATTTATTATCGCTCCATCAGTGTATTCTGTTCCATTCAAATTGACTGGGCGATGGGCAATCGGCATAGCTGAGGCGGCGAGTAATACGTCGAAAATGTTTTCTTTGGTAGGGACGAGATACTCTACTGAATCTGTTTTTAGATTGGTTACGACATAGTTGAGCTTTATTCCCGAGGAAAATATAGTTTCGAGGTCTAGAAAAGATTTTCCATTCTTAAATATTTCAATTAGATATTCAGTGTCTATAATATCCCTACCCCTGAGAGGGTTTAAATAATTTACTAGCTGATTGCCACAGACGTAGTTTCTCCAGGTATTTTCAATCGTGTCTGGTTGGTTTGCGGCGAGAAAGGTCCCAGCAAATGATCCGACAGATGACATATAGATTGCATCAAAATATTTATGGCCAAGTTTACGGCAAAGCGCCGCTGCGACACCGGCGTCGTATGCTCCTCTCAGACCCCCAACGCTTAGTACTAAAGCTTTCATGATGGAAAATTGCGACTACTTAGCTGTCGCAGCAAGACGTCGGTATACTTCTTGGGAGGTTACCCCTCCTTTCTCGTCGTGTTTGAGAATAAAAGGTGCTGCTTCAAGACCGAAACTTTCTAGTAACGTATATAGTAGATATTCGCGTGTCTCGGTTGGTAAAGTCGGCTCGAAGATTGAGATTAAAGTTCCGTAATCAGTTGCTAGATTAATAAATTTTCTGTATCCGCTTCTCCAGACTTTTGTGCCGACAGGACAAAGGTCGATTATTTCTTCGATCTCTTCTGTTGTTTCGGCGGAATCTAATCGTTGCCTCAGCTCTCGCATTTTGGGTGTTTCTGAGCCAAGTGACTGCACGAACAGATCGATATCATCTGGGCCGATATCGAGTTTCTCAGCAATCGCTAGGTGTTCAGAGAGTTTGTCTTCGGGTCTTTCCATTTGTGAGTTTGGTTAGTCTGATTTGTAAATCTCCATACCATAATGACGCCTTTTGTCATAAAAATCAAATGTGGGTATATGACAAAAATCGCCCATCGGAATGAGCGGATTTTTGAAATGTGGAGGTTAGTCCGTGAAGTTAGAACCGAAATAATATAGAAAATATGTTAATATTCTTCTATGCTTAAAAGAGAAGTTGTAATAGTGATTCCTGGAGCAAAATATATAAATTCTAGGAATAGCTTGATGAAGAATCTGATTTTGTTGTTTTATCGAACGACACGGGTTTTAAATCCAGTCTATACTAACTATGCAAGAAAATGGGCAAGAAAGTTTGAAAAAGACGGAAGAGAAGTTGTGTGGTTGAGGTGGAATCGTGGTTTTACAATTTGGTCTAGGTGGCTAGCCTCAAGTAAACTCAAAAGAGAAATTATCAAATATAAGCAAAAGGGTTTTGTTGTAAAAGTAGTCGGAATAAGTTTGGGAGGGGACATTGCCCTAAGGGTCTTACGTGAATTGGGCGATGATGTGATAGAGAAAATTGTCTTGGTATGTTCTACCAATACCGACAGTTTTATTGAGCAGAGAAACACCAGGGTCTTTAATATCTATTCGCCTTTTGACCTATTCGTCAAGATTATGACTACTCTAATTGCTCCGATCCATGGCGGTGTGGTCTTGGGCGGTGAATCTGTTGAAAATGTTTGTATTGAAGACTTCAGTCATGACGAATTCTGTGCCGACGAGGTTATAAAGAAGGGGAAATATAAAGGAAAAACAACTACAGATATTGTTAAGGAGTTTATAGATTAAAAACCCTTTCGCTTTTCTTTCTATTTTTGTTCTAGTGGAGGTTATTACTTAAAGTAAGAACCGAAATAGAATAGAAAATTTTTGTAAAAGAAGAGCCCCACCAATGGAAGACGTGGGGCTCCAGTGGCGGGGCGGGGTGAGATTACAGACTGGGACGGGTTTCTCCTGTCTCGAGGTCAAATAAGAACTTTACGCTCTTTACCGTAAAGATCTCCTCACGGGTGACGGCCATGATCTGGAGGCGGACATACTTCCGTTCCTCTAATTCGTGAATAGAGTAGGCGAGGGTCAGTCTTCTGCAGGTAGTTAACCACCTTACAGTATCGGCAAGCCAGGACCCTTCAGTATTTGAAAATTGACCACTAAGGTTCATCCACAAATTGGATCCAAACCGTATGGCCTCTTGGTACCCGTAGTGCTTACAAGCGTCGAGGGCTTGCAGCTCCTTCGATATCGTTATACTCACTCTCTTCATCGTGATTTCTCCTTTTTGAGGTTGTGGCTCACTACGGCCATTTTGACTTGGCAAGAGGAATTCTTACCAAAACTAGTCTTCTTTAAGAATATGTCAAAACAGTAAAAAGTCAATGTTTCGCGGTTCTTTCCATTTACTTTCTGGTCTCTAACCCCTGCTCATATTTTTCTATTAAAAACTCCTTCTTGACCCTACTCCATTTCTTCAGCTGTATTTCTCTTTGTCTGGCAACAGCTAAATCTTTATAGTTCTCCAGAAAAACAATTTTAAAATCAGTAATATATTTAGTGAAGCTCGCGCCTCTTTTTTGATTATGATAATTTACTCTTTTGTCTGGATCCATAGTCACGCCAATATATAGCTTGTCAGCAGAATTTTTTATCATATAGACGAAGTACATAGCGGGGAGATTCTAGCATTAAAGCAGTCCCTCGACAAAGCTCGGGACACTCGACTCGCCTATACGACAAAACCACCTTAATCTTTAATTAGATAAGGTGGCTTGCCACGAGCGAGCCAAAGTATTCTTTGGCGAGTCGAGTGGAGATGCCGGGAATCGAACCCGGGTGCAAGTGATTGTCTCGATTACTTTTACCAAATATAGTTAATTTATTTCTGTCTTGCGACAGATTTGAGTTTACAATTTTAGAATTAACAAAATGATTGCAAACCTAGTCCCTAATTTCGTTCCGACTCGAGACGGTGTCGGAATATAACCCAATTTTATGTCACCCGAGCTCACTTATTGGATGTGGGCGAGTCGGATGCCGCTTAGGCGCTAATCAAAGATTAGGCAGCGTAAGCGAAAGCAAAGGTGTTGGCCGCATAAAATGGGGACACAACAGACTTTACTCTTGAAACAATGCTATCAGCAGTTGTTTGTTTATTGTCATTTAAGGAGTGAACAATAATGCTCCACTTGGCGTAAGCGAGGACGGATCAGATGTCTAGGCCGATCATCCCCAAATTTTATGGAATAAAATTTGCCCCGAGCAAGCTCTTACGAGTCGAGGGGCTAACCTTATTCATTTTTCAAAGTTCTGCGAATCTCGCGATCGGTGTCGCGCTTTTTGATACTTTCTCTTTTATCAAATTCTTTCTTACCACGACCGATACCGATTTCAAGCTTAAGCTTGTGTCCTGCATTATACATCGCAATTGCGATGACTGTCAATCCCTTCTTACCTTCGACACTGGCCAACTGTTTGATTTCTTTCTTTGTGAGTAATAGTTTGCGATTTCTTTTAGGATTAAAATCTTCCGGAGCATTTTTGGGCTGATAAGCAGCGATATCGGCGTTGATGAGGAAGGACTCACCGCCACGGACGGTGACATAGGCACCCTCGAGGGAACCGTGCTTCTGGCGGATGTTCTTTACCTCAAAGCCAAAAAGCTCAATCCCGGCGGTAAACTTTTCCGTGATTTCATAATTGAAATAAGCTTTTTTATTTTGTATTAAACTCTCGGCCATCTAGGTATCTTAGCATTTAAATATCATACTTGCAATTCTTTATTATTTATGCTATACTATATAAAGATAATTTTGTTCGCAGAGGTGGACGACGAGGCCAGCCGAAAACATTCCTCCCGGCCCTGAGCTGTCCTTCTGGACGTTTCTGTTTTCGTCCTAGGTTGGCTCGTCGTCCATCGCCCTAATAAAGCCGTATCCATTTGGAACGGCTTTTGTGTTTTTAGGAGCCGATTATATTACCAATTCCTCTGAAATCTTTCTTATCTACATGAGTAATAGGGTGTGTGGCTTTAGCCTCAAAAGCGATCCGTTCATAATCTTTTTGGACATCTAACCAGGCTGAAGTTGTTGAAAAGATTCTTGTGTTTGGACGTTGTTGGAGAATCCATCTTGCAACTTTAAATCCAGCCTCTGGATCCCTTGTGAGTGCATGGTCGAGTAATACTATCTCTGGCTTTTTCTCCTCTATTACTGCGATGGCCTCTGCGGCGTCATGACATGTAGCTGTATCAAAATCCCCTTCACCTCTAAAGTATGCTTTTAGAGATCGAGTGATAGATTCATAGTCATCAATCAAGAGTACCCTCGCTGGGTATTCGATAGATTCACGTCCGGCAGTCTTTGGTTGTTCGGGTATTTCGCTCATGTTCTTATGTGTGATATTATACATCCATGCCAATTTTAAACAACAAGAAACAAGGGAAGAAGGGTGGACCAAAGCCACCAAGGCTTTTTGGGCGGGGATCTCTATTTTCCAATATTATAAATGTGATTTTAGTGTTGCTGATTCTTACTTCGCTTTACTCGATGTTTAGTAGCGGTAGTAAATCTTCAGAGAACATTCCGATTTCTCAACTGGCTGCAGATATTTCCGCCGGATTAGTTAGCAAGATCGATGTTTCTGGCAACGATTTGGAAATAACTTATCGAAAAGCTGGAACAAGTACAGAAGAGACAATAAAGAAATCACAGAAAGAAGAGGGAACAGCGCTGAGCCAGACCTTGTTTAACTATGGCGTGGATTCCAAGAAACTCGAGGCGGTCAAGATTGATATTGTTAATGAATCAGGATTTGCATACTGGCTGGTCGTCCTTGGACCTTTCTTAATCCCGATTATTTTCATTGCTTTCTTTATTTGGTTCCTGACACGACAAGTAAAAGGAGCGGGCATGCAGGCTTTCACTTTTGGCCAAAGCAAGGCGCGTATGACTTTGCCGAATGATAAGAAACAGAAGATTACTTTTAAAGATGTCGCCGGAGCGAAAGAAGCGAAAGAAGAACTGTCTGAGGTTGTCGACTTTTTGAAAAATCCAAAAAAATTCCTAGAAATTGGTGCGCGAATTCCTAAAGGTATCTTACTCATGGGTGCGCCTGGTACTGGTAAGACCTTACTCGCTCGAGCAGTGGCGGGTGAAGCGGGCGTCGCTTTCTTCTCGATTTCTGGCTCAGAATTTGTCGAGATGTTTGTCGGTGTCGGCGCTTCGCGCGTTCGTGATTTATTTAAAATGGCCAAGCAAATGGCGCCGGCGATTATTTTCGTCGATGAGATCGACGCCGTCGGTCGTGTCCGTGGTGCTGGTATGGGTGGGGGAAATGATGAGCGCGAGCAGACCTTAAATCAAATTCTCGTGGAGATGGATGGCTTTGAGCCAAATGAAAAAGTGATTGTGATGGCGGCGACAAATCGTCCTGATGTTCTTGATCCGGCGCTCTTGCGACCTGGTCGTTTTGACCGTCGCGTAGTAATCGACCTACCTGACCGAGCGGACCGAGAAGCAATCTTGAATGTTCATGCTAAAGAAAAGCCTTTTGCGGAAGATGTAAATTTGAAAGTTATTGCCGAAAGAACTCCCGGTTTTTCTGGTGCGGACTTGTATTCTCTTATGAATGAAGGCGCGATCTTGGCTGCTCGTGAAAATAGAACAAAGATTGCTCAATTTGACTTGATTCGCTCGATTGAAAAAGTCATGATGGGACCAGAAAGAAAATCGCATCTACTTTCGAAGAAAGAAAAAGAATTAACTGCCTATCATGAAGCGGGCCATGCGATCGTCGCTTCGGTTTTGCCTTACGCCGATCCTGTCCACAAGATTTCTATTATCTCGCGTGGTCGCGCCGCTGGTTATACTTTGAAATTGCCGCTTGAGGATCGAAAGATGCAGAGCAAGAAAGAATTCCTCGATGATATTACTGTCGCTCTTGCTGGTTATGCGACCGAAAAACTTATTCTTGATGATGTCACGACTGGTCCATCAAATGATCTTCAGGTTTCCACCGCCCTTGCTCGTGAAATGGTCACTAAGTATGGTATGTCGGACAAGATTGGTGCATTAGCCCTTGAGGGAACAGGTGGCGCAACTTTATTTGGCTCTCGTGGTGTCGGGGAGAAAGATTATTCTGAACGCGTTAGTGCTTTGATTGATAGTGAGGTGTCAGAAATTATGGAAAAATCCAAAGCCAAGGCCGAAGAAATAATTCGCACCCATCGCAAGGCCCTCGACTTTGTTGCCAAGAGATTGATCGAAGTCGAAACCATCGAGCGTGAAGAATATGAAAAAATCATCGTCGCGCACGGTATTCCACTAAAAGAGAAGAAAGATATCGAGCATCAAGCTTAGTTTATTAATTTAATTATAATAAAATGTCAGAAGCTGAACCCAAGAGGGAAATCTTAAAAGTTAAGGATATTCAATTTGATGTCGTTGACAGTTGGGTCTATTATATTCCAACATATGAAGATGGCTCTGTCGGGAATAGAGAAGACACTGGTTTCGGCGTGTCAGATTTAACTGATGTTAATACTGAAGAGAAACTGGCAAACTTCAAGGCACAAATTTTAGCGGACGGTGTTCCTAAGAAATCATATTAGCTCATTTGTCCACCTGCTTGGATTCGAACCTCGGGCAACTTATCCACATAGCATATTTTTGTGTTTACATTTTATTCTGTTAGAATTCGCCAGCTATGGCGAGACCAAAAGACAAATCAAGAGCAATTGATTTAAGGAAAAAGGGAATGAGTTACAGTCAAATCAAAGCCGAGCTTGGTATTAGTAAAAGTACTTTGAGTGGCTGGCTTTGTGATATGCCATTGTCTGAGAAAAGAATTAGGGAATTAAGGGACTTTAATCCAATGAGGATAGAAAGATGTCGTAATACGAAGTTAAGAAATCGACGGAGCAGATTACTAAATGTCTATCAAAAGGTCTCAAGAGATATTGGGAAAATAAATAATAGAGAGTTGTTTATTGCTTCATCTCCATAAAGATATGAATGCTAAAGAGTATATTAAGGTATCAAATCTCGCTGGATTGAGTTATAGAAATGGTTTTGCTAAGGGAACTTGCAATATAAGAATTAATAATAGAGATCTAGCCGAATACATTTTGCAGAGCTTGGAGTATTTAAGAAAGCTACCATTTTAGGTTTGCTGTAAAGGTTATTTTAATATAGTATTGATTTGTTGATGCGCGTGTAGCTCAGTTGGTAGAGCGCC
>CAIJXO010000060.1 GCA_903824735.1 uncultured bacterium
ATATTACCAAGGCGTTGACCCAGTCGAAAACAATCGCCGAGCAAGATAAATTAATAAAACGTTTAGCAAAATTAAAATAAAAATATGGCCAAAAAAATCACAAAAAAAGTCAGAAAAGTCGTTAAAGCTAAAAAGAAGGTTGCCAAGAAAGTAACTAAACCGGTTTCGGCTAAAGCGAAGAAGGGGGCTGATAGAAAGAAGGAGTTTGAGACCAAGACAGCACATCTTTTGGCCAAGGGTCGCGAGAGAGGCTTTGTGACTTACGATGAGATCCTAAAAGAGTTCCCTAATATTGAATCAGATGTGAGTTCACTTGATGAGCTTTATAACCGTCTTTCGACTTCCGGTATCGATGTTCTTGAGGGTGGTGGAATGCTTGATATTGAGAAAGAAGAGGAGGTAATCAAGAAATATGCTTACGGTGGCCGAAGTGGAGATTCAGCTTATGACTCAATTCAGATGTACCTCAAAGAGATTGGTCAGTATCCATTGATTGGTGCTAGCGTCGAGAAAGATTTGGCCAAGAAAATTCAGCAAGGGGATGAGGAGGCTAAGAACTTGCTCGCCCGAGCCAACTTGCGTTTGGTGGTCTCGATTGCTAAGAAGTATGTTGGCCGAAGTGCGGATTTGACGCTGCTTGATTTGATTCAGGAGGGTAACCTTGGTTTGTTTAAGGCAGTAGACAAATTTGATTGGACTAAAGGCTATAAATTCTCGACCTATGCGACTTGGTGGATTCGTCAGGCAATCACTCGTGCTCTTGCCGATCAATCAAGAACAATCCGTGTCCCAGTGCATATGGTGGAGACAATTGCTAAATATAAACAGTGTGTCCGAAGATTGTCACAAGATCTAGGCCGTGACCCATTGCCAGAAGAAATTGCGACGGAAATGGGTATTGAAATCGAAAAGGTTTACAATATTGAAAAGATTGACCAAGATACTGTCTCACTTGAGACTCCAGTGGGAGATGATGGTGATGACGGTAAATCAACCCTCGGAGATTTCGTTTCTGATGATAAAATTCTTTCACCAGATCAGGAATCTTCACGTCGAATCCTTGGGGACCAAGTTAAAGAAATCCTGAGCGACCTATCTTTGAAAGAGAGGAAGATTCTTGAGATGCGTCATGGTCTCACCGACGGTATTACTCACACTCTTGAAGAAGTAGGTAAAGAATTCGGCGTCACTCGTGAGCGTATTCGTCAGATTGAAGCCAAAGCCCATGAAAAGATTCGTGTGCACGGCAAAATCAACCGTCTCCATAACTACTAATTGGGGGTATTGACTTTTATCCCTTATGGGGGTACAATTACGGGTAGACAGCTTGAGAAGGTGTACGTGAGGAAATGGCATCGTAGCCTGTGGCTACTGCCGTGGTTGTAGAGCAGTGATGATAACATGGAGGATTGTATGGCTAAGAATAAACCAAAGAGCGGCTTGTTCGTTGTGTGCCGGAAGTTGTTCGTCTGGACGACCATCGTCCTTCACACGGTGGTGATGAGCTTCGTGACGGTGAACCTGGTCATGAACCAGGGGAAACCGATCGTGTGGCTGGGGCATGAGGTCATCCGCCTCAACAGCACCGACTACAACACGAACATCGGCTACTGGTGGAGCGGATTCGCCGTCATCGCCGCCATCTGTGCGTTCTGTTCGCTAATCGTGACGACCCTGTACTGGGCGCACGGCCGGTGGACGGTGCACGCCGACGGACACTACCGCGAGGAAGTTGCCGCCTAATCGCGTCGAGCCCAGAAGGGACGGAAGGATAACCCATAGTGGTTGAAGATCCTTCCGTCACTCTGGGCTCCTTTCGTTTCTAGATATTTAAAATCTTGCGGATTTCGGCTTTAGTTTGCTCTGGGCCGCTGACTTTTATGGTTTCAACGCCCATTTGTTTTACAGGATAATCATTACCATTTTCATAAACCGCATCACCGAAAAAGAGGACATTTTCTTTGGTAATTTTTAAATACTCGATAAGGTTACTTATGCCGTAGGCTTTATCCATCCCTTTCGGTGTAATATCTATTGAAGTCGTACCCCCAATTTTCACCTCAAACTCCGGCAATATTTTCATAAGTTTAGCTTGAAGCACAATTCTCTTTTTAAAATCTGGATCCCAGTCATGTTTTAGCTGTACTGGAGCATTCTCGCCTAAGGCGGCGTAAGTAATAGAAGACTCACGATCTTGAATCTCGCGGCCAAAACTTTTGTTATTTCTTAACTCTGGATCTTCCTGGTCGACTTGTTCCAGAGCTTTTGTAATTTTTTCTTTTTCTTCAACTGTTAATTTTCGTGAAGTTATTTCATTCCATTTATCATCATAAGTCCAAAAACCACTACCGTTTGTTGGTAATAAAGTCATATTCTTGAAGAAGTTGCTTTGAAAACCAGTCTGCTTGCTCAATGGCTCGAGAACTTGCTCTTTAATATGTTCGAATGCGCCACCACTAATAACGGCAACATGTTTATTTTTAAGTAGCGACGCCAAGAGTTCGGCCGTCTCATCGTCAATCGGTCGCCGTGGGTCTGACAAGGTACCATCTACATCAAAAGCGACCACCTTCTTTTCTTCCCCCCTCCTTGGATAAGGAGGGGTTGGGGGCGGTTGAAGATTCAAAACTGGTTTGTATAACTTTTTAATATACTCGGCCAGCATTCTTTTTGTGCTGAACTGGCTTAAGATTAATTCCCGCGATTTCTGCATGAATTTTGGCCAATTATCAAACTTTTCATACTCAGGAAGAACTTTATTTTCCAAAATATTAAGTAGACTGTCTGTGAGATTATTATCATCCACTATCCACCCAAAATCATTAAGTGGCACCTCAGCAATCCAGCCGTCATTGGTCGAAAGGTTCAGTGTGCCGTTTAGAGCCGCTTTCATGCCACTCGTCCCGCAAGCCTCGCGTCCGACGATTGGAGTATTAAGCCAAACATCGCAACCCGCCACCAAAGTCTCTGCTACTTCGATGCGATAGTTGGGAATAAAAGTAATTAAGCCCTTGAGCTCACCATTCATCAGTTCATAAATCTTTTTTAGAAATTCATTTTTATCAGCATCTTCTTCGCCAAGCGGGGCGGAATAGACAATATGGATTTTGCCCTTAAAATGCTCGGCCAATTGCTTTAGTTTGGCGACGTCATCAAGTAGAGCTAGGGGTCTTTTGTATGGAACAAAACGGCGTGACCAACCGATTAGTAGACCTTCTTTCTTCCATTTATCACCATGGACTTTTCGGATTAGCTTCAGCAATTCCACTTCGTTAATTTTATGCGATTTTACAATATTGCTGTGACCGGTTCTATCCCAGCGGGGAATATAGATGCCGTTTGTAATGTGGATTATTGGGTAATTTGGCCAAAGCTCACGGGCCTTTTCACCGTGGATTTTGCTGACGGCGTTTGTGAGGCTCGCAGAGTTTAAGGCTAAAGTTGTCATTGAGAAAAGGGTATCAGCGGGCTTACTTTTACCTTTTTCGATAACTTCAGAAATATTTAGCTTAAGTTCGGCACAGAGATTCTTGGTCATCCGAGTGAGGGCATCGAAGGCAAACATTTCCTGACCCTCTAAGACTAAGGTGTGATTAGTGAAAACCACCTTGCTCTTATCAGTGATTTCAAGACAGAGAAAGGCCGAGTGACCTTCATTTAGATGATAGAGATCAGGCTTGAGTTTTAGGGCGCGTAGTAAGCGCACACCTCCGATACCTAAGATTAATTCTTGTTTAAGACGCATGTCTCGATCCTCGACATACAACTGTTCGGTAATAAGGCGGTCAGCGGTGTTATTTTCGAGAATATTTGTATCTAAGAAATAGACTGAAGTATTTCTTTTTTTCCACTGCCAAACTTGAGCCAAGACGGTTCTGTCTTCAATGGGAACCTCGACGAGCAGCTTCTTAAACAGACTCTTTTTGACTAGATTTAAATTTGCGCGACTAGGCTGACCGTTTTGCTTTTTTTGGTAATGCAGGCCGACACCGACGATTGGAAAATTTTGTTCGGCCGCTTCTAAAATATAATCACCAGCCAAAATACCGAGGCCACCCGCATATGGTATACCGTCACGAAGTGCAAATTCCGCACAGAAATAGGCAATAAGCATTGTTTTATTTATGAACCACGTTGTTCGGGCTGACCACCACGAATTTGACGATACTTTTCTTTATACTTCTCGATCCTTTCTTCTACCTCCTTGTTTGGAATCTCAATTCTAAGTAAATCAATGGCGTTAATTGAGTCGTAAATATCTAATTTATTCTTGAATTTAAAAATTGCATCACGCCAAAGGATAGCTTTTTCATACTCTTGATTATCTCGAGCTTTCTTTTCGAGTTCAGCAAACATATCCATAAAAGCCTCATAAACACCGACTTCAGCGCCGCCTTTTCCAACTGTTCGGTCCATAAAAGGAATACGGATATTTGAACGTTGTTCTTGCATCATCTCGCGGATTTTACCAGTACGCTGCCAGTTAAAACCACGGGAAACAATATTTTGATACAGTTTATTTGCTTTCTCAATCGATTCTTTTGCTACATTTGGAATACTTTCCAGGGTTTCAAGTAAGCGGTAAGCACCGTCCTCAATCATTTCCATACTCCACCATGGTTTAGCCGAAGCCCACCAGAAGTGGTCAGAGGCCAGGGCGCTATCCATTTTCTTGCGGGCGATAGGGTAGGCGGGGCTATTTTTGTCTAGTTTATAAAGTTCACTTAAAACAAGATTAAGTAATTCCCATTGCCATTTATGAATGACATTTTCTGGATCAGACCAAGATAAGAACTGAATACCTTTTTCGATGTCAGCCGGACTTGAGGCCCAAGTACTTTTGACTGGCATAATCTCGACTATCTCTTTGTAATATTGTGGTAAATCAGAAATCTTGATTAAGTTGAACTCAGGTGTCGCAAAAATATCAAACAAAAGTTTCTCTAAGCCTGGTCGATGATGACCAAAAGTCTCACCATCCATAGCTGTAATCAAATATCGTGAGCTCTGTAAATCATCCACCATCGCTTCTTTGAGAGTTTCTGGTGAGCGAACGACGGCGCTCATGATTAAATTACTCATACGACGCTCGCGGAAAAAGACTTTGAGATTTGAGCCTTTGATTTTATAAATTTTTGTATAATCGACACTTTCTGTCTTGCCGTTTAAAGCAATTTCATCAAGGATAATCCATTTGAAACCACACTCTTCAATAATCGGTACGAGCTCTTCTTTGAAGGCCATCTCTGGTGGGAAGAAACCCTGTGGTTTGTAGGCGTCGCCCAAGTATTGCTTGAGCGTCGCGTCATTCATTTTAATCTGATTGACAATTTCTTCTTTTGAAAGAAAAGGCAGGAAAGCGTGATACTTGGCTGAGCCCGTAAACTCTAATCGGCCCTCAAGACCAACTGCCTTCATAATCTCGATCAAGTCGTGGTAGCCATATTTATCAAATAATTCCAAAAGTGCACCGTTGATGTTTAGTGTGAGATGAACGTTTTTATTTTTTTGTAAATTTTCTAAAATCGGTCGATAACTTTGTACGACAATAGACTCCAATATATCTGGCTGTTGATCGAATGGTTGATAGATATGTAAGAAATTGGCCCATTTCATTTTTATTATTTTTTATGTGCGACGATGGCTTTATTAATAAGCTTGGCGTACTCTTCGGCCGACTTTAACCAAGAAAAATCTTGAAGCATGGCCGAACGCTGAATCTTTCTCCAGGTCTCCTTGTTCTTATAATTCTCACATGCGCGAGCCATGGTAAGGGCTAGCGAAAGCGAATCAAAATTATCAAAAGTGAAACCAGTACCGTTTCCGGTCTTCGGATTATAATCGATGACCGAATCAGCGAGACCACCAGTTCTGCGGACGATAGGAATCACCCCGTATCTCATCGCCTCAATTTGCGTCAGTCCGCAAGGCTCAAATTTTGATGGAACTAGAATAATATCAGCGCCTCCAAAGATAAGGCGAGGCAGAGTTGTGTCGAAGGTCAGATGAACACTGACTTGCTCCGGTAGCCTTTCGGTTAATTCCTTAAAGTAGCCCATGTATTTAGCGTCTCCAGAACCCAAAATAACCAGCTGACATTTTAGTTCTTTTACTACCGCTTCAAGAGAATGAAAAAAGAGATCAAAGCCTTTCTGTTCCACAAAACGAGAGATGATACAAAATAGTGGGACGTCTTTATTTTGCGGTAGATTAAAGCGTGCCTGAAGTTCTAACTTATTCTTTGTGCGATTTTCTAGATTTTTAGAAGTGTAATTAGCGGCCAAGTTTACATCGGTTTCGGGATTCAAGACATCATAATCAATACCATTTAAGATACCAGATACATGAGCTCTTTTTTCCTTAAGTAAATCGTCCAAAAGTTCACCGTAATCTTTGGTCATAATCTCGCGCGAGTAAGTGGGGGAAACAGTACAAATCTTGTCGCTGTACATAATACCCCGGCGCATGCCGTTTATCTTGTAGATTCTTTGATCATAAAAAGAAGGCATGGCGCTTTGTCCGTCATCATAATCAAGATCGGCGACATAGCGATGGTCAAACATACCTTGGTAGTAAAGATTGTGAATCACAAAAATTGTCGCAATCTTTTTTAGTCGCTGGTCATTTTTATATTCCGTACGTAGATAATTTGAGAGGAAACCAGTTTGCCAATCATTACTAATAATAACATCGGGCAGCCAATCGTTTGACAGTCTTAAAAATTCCAAAGTTCCACGGCACAGAAGATTCCAGCGTACGACATCATCGCTATAACCGTATACGTTTGAACGCTTCTCGTAGTATTCTTGGTTTTCGAGGAAATAAGCAGTGACGGGCATACGATCGGCGGTGCTCTTTGAGGTGAATTTTTTGACGTTACAAATAAGGTGACTTGGTTCGGTTGGAGTAGCGTTTTCAACACCGGTGGGGACTTCAAGCCCTTTCATCTCCATGGTTAAATGGAATTTCTCTTTATCAATACCAGCATAAAGAGGAATCATCACGCGCACATCGTAACCGAGAGCTTGCAAAGCACGGGGTAAAGCAAAGACCACATCGCCTAATCCACCCGCTTTGACAAACGGCGCGGCTTCAGGAGCAACAAATAATACTTTTTTCTTGTTTGAACGTTCAAATAAAAACGCCATAGGTCATTATTATAGCACACTTCAGCGGGCACTTACCAGAACCATTTACGTCGAATTTTCTTAATCTTGGCTGGCGGCACACTTTTATATTTTGGATTTTGCACCAGAGTCGGTTTGCCATTTTTATTTACTACAAAATAGGCAAAACCACCCATTTGGCGAATAACTTCGTAATCAGCATGTCCAGGTAGACCAACTGGGTCTACATCTTCAGGATAGACCGGACTATCGTCTGAAGTGACAAGCCAAGTGTCGCCGATATTAACCATCATATGTCCGATCTCCGGATCGATAAAAATGCGGTCACCCGCACGAACCTTGAAAGCGGCAAATTCTTCGATCTCAGCATTGATTGGTTTTCCTTCGGCGTCTTTTTTTCTTTTTTGTAAAAGAAGAATACCAGTACCCTGTAAAATAGTGTAAGTTTCTGAAATATCACCGACGTGATAATGTCCGTAAGTCTTAATGTATTCGCCAGCGACGTTACCACATTCCCAGACCGTAATATTGGTTTTTTCTTTACCGCCCCGAATCATATAGTAGTGTACATCTGGTCCCCAGGCGGTGGGGTTCATTAGCACTTCTTTCATCTTTTCTTGGGTTCTTTCGGCGGATGGTTTGAACATGGGGATATTATAGCATAGTTAAAAAGGCCTAAGTTATCCACAGTTGCACGTCCAAAGAACGCTGATAGAATTATAGAAGTGAAAAAGATAAACACTCAAGGGCTGCAAATATACACCTTTACTCAAAATGAAAATGACTACATTTCACTTACTGATATTGCTCGGTATAAAAATGCCGAAGAGCCTAAAGATGTGGTCAAAAATTGGACCAGAAACTACAGCACTATAGAATTTTTAGGTACTTGGGAGAAGATAAATAACCCTAATTTCAAAGGGGTCGAATTCGATGCCTTTAAGTCAAAAGCTGGAGAAAATTCATTTGTTTTATCGCCTCAAAAGTGGATAGAGCAGACCAACGCCATAGGACTTATCTCTAGGTCAGGCAACGGGGGTGGAACGTTTGCTCATATGGATATAGCATTTGAATTTGCCTCCTGGATTTCGGCGGAATTTAAGTTGTATTTGATTAAAGAATTCCAAAGGCTAAAAATCGAAGAAAATGATCGACTGGCGATCGGTTGGAACGCTAAGAGAATGCTTACAAAAATAAATTACAAAATTCACACCGACTCAATTAAAGAGAATATTATTTTACCGCAGAAATTATCTATCATGCAATCTACGGTTGTCTATGTGAGTGAAGCCGACGTCTTAAATGTCGCTCTTTTTGGTTTTACCGCTAAAGATTGGAAATTGAAGAATAAAGATAAAGAGGGTAATGTGCGTGATTACGCTGATGTCTACCAATTAGTTTGTCTGGCTAATTTGGAAAGTCTAAATGCTGAGTTTATTAAAATGGGGATGACGCAGGGTGAAAGATTGCTAAAGCTGAACGAATCAGCTATTGTTCAGATGAAGTCACTTCTGACAAATAACACGGTTAAAAAATTAGAAAAATTATGACCATATCCAAAACCGATTTTATCCTCTGGCGCGAATGTCCGCATAATACTTGGGTCAAAAAGAACAAGCCCGAGGTCTATAATGCCTTTGAAATCTCTGAATTTGAGAAAAGTCTGGGTGAAATTGGTAATGAAGTGGAGCTTGTCGCCAGAAAAATGTTCCCCGGTGGTTTCTTGGTGGAAAAAAGAAGTGCTGGCGCCCAGGAGTTGACGCAGACACTGCTTGCCGAAAAGAAGCCGGTCATTTTCCAAGCTGTATTTGCAACCGATAAATTCATGGCCGCTTCGGACGTCTTGAGGTGGAATGAAAAGGAAGGCGCTTACGATATTTATGAAATTAAAATGTCCTCAGCCGGACTTGATGGTGAAGAAGTCGGCAAAGAGATCAAAGATGAACAATTTGAAAACGACTTAGCCTTTCAGGCGAATGTGGCGGCAATGGTCGGCTTGAAAATTGCTAAGAAATTTCTGATTCGTTTGAATAAAGATTATGTGCGAAAAGGGGAGCTTGATCTCACGCCCGGTGCTTTATTTATTATTGAAGACAAAACAGAGACAATCGATAAATTAATGCCGTCCGCGCTTGTCGATATGGAAAGGGCCCACGCATTTCTATCGCAAAAAAACCAACCCAAAGGCCCATGTGACTGCTACTACACTGGCCGCGGTTCGCATTGTACTTCTTTTACCTATCTCAATCCGGAGGTGCCTAAATATAGCGTCCACGATCTGAATCGAATTGGGAATAGTAAAAAAGCCTTGAAATCTTTACTCGATGAAGGGATTTTGACTTTAGATCAGGTGCCCGATGAAGATGAACGCTTGAAGCCAAGTAAAATCAAAAAGCCCGGTGAAGAGGCGCGTGAGGGCGTGCCGCGCAAATGGAATCAAGTAAAAGCTTATAAGGCCAATGAACCGATTATCAATCTCGAAGCTATTAAGACCGAATTAAATTCGCTAAACTTTCCGCTTTATTTTTTGGATTATGAAACTTGGCCAAGAGCGATACCACCTTACAGCGGTTATCGACCATATCAGCAAATCGTTTTTCAGTACTCGCTGCACGTCTTAGAAAGTCCTGAGGTCGAGCCGGTTCACAAGGAATTTTTATACTTTGATGGTGATCCCGCTGAAAAAATTGTCGCGGCCCTGCGTAGTGATATTGGCAATGTCGGAACGGTAATTTCTTGGCATAAACCCTTTGAAAACTCGCGTAACAAGGAACTGGCTGAAGCAGTACCAGTTCAGTTCAACTTTTTACACGATTTAGTGAAGCGCACTTATGACCTGAAAGATATTGTCGAAAATCAGCATTATGTGCACCCGGGTTTCCTTGGGCGTTCCTCAATCAAGAAAGTTTTGCCAGTTGTCGCCAAGCTTACGGGTCGTGAGCAGGAATTGGACTACAAAAAACTTGGTGTCAAAAATGGTATGGATGCGATTGAGGCTTATCGTCAAATCAAAGAAGGGGAATTAGTCGGTGAAGCTAAAGAGCAAAAGGCCGAACAAATGCGTGCGTATTGTAAACTTGATACTTATGCTATGTATGTCATTTGGAAGTTTTTTTATGATTTAGTGAAGTAACAACCTCACCCGGCATCAGAATGCCACCCTCTCCTCAACTGAGGAGAGGGTCGATTACTCGGTGTTATCATATTCTTGTGATAAGATTATTGCATGACATTTTTTCAATCCGCAATTTTGGGTTTAGTTCAAGGGCTCACTGAATTCATCCCAGTTTCATCAACCGGCCATCTTATACTTTCTCGCCAGCTTTTGGGCTTGCCCCTTGCTGGTTCAATTTCCTTTGACGCGATTTTACAGCTCGCCACTGCCGTCGCTTTGATCTGTTATTTCTGGCACGATATTTGGAATATAATTTCTTTCAAAAACAAGAATCTAATTTTGCCACTCATTATCGGTACTATTCCAGCTGTTGTGCTCGGCCTGCTTCTTGAATCCTACATGGATACATATTTCCGCGGCACACACGTCGTCGCAATCGCGCTTGTGGCCGGGAGTATACTTTTCTTTTTTGCAGAAAAATTTCTTAAAAATAATTCTTACCCAACCGGCGTTACAATTAAAAAAGGTTTAATGATTGGTCTATTTCAATGTCTTGCACTTGTCCCCGGTTTTTCTCGTTCGGGCGCGACTATCTCCGGTGGACTTTTTAATCGCCTCAGTCGCGAGGACGCCGCGCGGTTTTCTTTTTTACTTTCGATACCAATCATCCTCGGTACCGGCCTCAAAAAACTTTTAGATATTTATCAAGGTGGGGAACTAGCCACCCTCGAGCACTCCCTCTTCATCGCCGCTATCTTTGCCTTTATTTCTGGCATTCTCGCTATCCATTTTCTACTCAAATTCCTTAAAAATCATTCGCTGAACTACTTTGGGGTTTACAGAATTTTACTTGCAGTTGTGATTTTGATTTGGCTATAAGAGGGCACAACCCCCTTAATCCCCCTTATCAGGGGGAAATCGGAACGGCCCTCCCCTGATAAGGGGAGGGTTGGGAGGGGTTTTAAAGTAAATAACCGGAATCCGCTTATTCCTAGGCCCGTTTCACCATCACTCCAATTTTCCTTGACTTTTACACCCAATTGTGCTATACTGATAAACAGATAACAGCCCTGTAAGCTGTTAGTCTGCTGGAGGATTTCAGATGAATCGCAACTTGAAAATGGCGGGTCTGGTTCTGTTCTATATGGTGGGCGTCTCCCTGATTGATGCATTCGTTCTTGGCTTCAAGACCGAATGCAGTCACATCGTCAGCGGTGCCCACGACGCGATAGTCGTCGGAATCGGAGCGCTGGCCTACAAGTTCATCACCGGGAAATAGTCGACCCACCCTGGGCGGCAGGACAAGAGTTCTGCCATTCGCGGTGGGTCTTGTTCTATCTAAATTTCTACCCAAACAACGTATGTGTAATCGCTGAATCAGACTTTTTCTCCCAGTGCGAGGTATCAAGTTTTATATCTTTGATCTGTCCAGTGTCTTTATCTTTATATTTCAAAATGCCGTTTTTTAAAGCATATTCATAAACTTCTTTCGTAATTTTCACATCCTCCACGCAGTATTCCTTTACTTTATCTTTCAGGCCCTGCTTCCACCAGGTCATCGCTTCAAGCCCATTACTAATTTTCTTGCGACCCAAAGTAGCCTCGGCAACAGTATCAAGTTTAATACGGCGACCAAGGGACTTTTTAATTTCGTCGAGAATATCTAAGCTCTGTATTTTGGTCAAATCACCACTGTAAAAACTATTTAAAACTGGAGTATCAAAGCCGTTATTATTGTAGCCAATCAAAAGATCCGCTTTTTCGAGGATGGGCCACAGATTTTTTAATTCGCTTTCTTCATAGGTTGAATATTTATCGGTCTCGCTATCGTAAATAGAGACGACATAAATATTGGGAAATATTTGCTTTGACCCATCGTTGACGATGAGGCCGTCGGTTTCAATATCAAAGATTATTTTACGCATGATTTAAGAGTTTCAAGAGTGGCCGCCTTTTCTTCACCCGACTTTAGATTTTTGACTTTAAATTGACCTGACTTCATCTCATCCTCACCAATACAGATAATATTTGGAATCTTTTGCTTGTCGGCGGTCTTGATTTGATCGCCAATCTTGCGACCGGAGAAATCAATCGCCACTTTTACACCATCTTCACGCAGTTTCTGCGCAATTTCTTGGGCGTATTCATAATAGTCTTTCTTCATGACGCAAATGTAAAGCTCGGCTTCTGGCTTGTAAGCGGGGAGGATTTTGTAAGTTTCGAGAATGTTCTTGATAACGACATCACCCATACCAAAGCCGACAGCGGGCACCTTTTCGCCGCCGAAGATTGAAAGTAAATTATCGTATCTCCCGCCGCCAAATACCGCACGGCTATTTTCCGGATTTTTGTCGAAGACTTCGAAGACAATGCCGTCATAATAATCAAGACCACGCATCAGTGTCTGATCGAAGACGGTATTAGTGATGCCAAGTTTCTCAAGTCTAGCCATGACCTCTTTTAGTTCATCGATCTTTTCAACTACTTCCTGACTCTTTGGTAATTTAGCGACAAATTCCTCAAAATTCTTGGAATTAATGAGGGTTAAAAACTCGGTAGCTTTACCAGGGATGACTTCCTCAATTGAAAGATCGAAATCCTGTTTGCTGATTTTTTGTTTCTTGTCGATCAGCTTGGAAATCTTGTGTGCGGTTTCTTCGTCGAGGGACATAAGATCATTTAAAATATAGTTCATAATCTTTCGGCTATTCAGACGAATTTCAAAATCGGCATCCTTTAGTCCAAACTCACGCATAATCTGCGAAGCCATGGAAATAATTTCGATTTCGGCTTCAGCGCCCACGCAGCCAAAAATATCGACGTTCAGCTGCCAATGCTCGCGGACGCGACCTCTTTGGGGTTTTTCATAGCGGAAAAGATTGGGAATCGAATACCAGCGAAGGGGGAAAGCGAGTTCTTGTTTTTTAGCAGCCACCATACGAGCTACGGTGGGGGTCATTTCGGGACGTAAAGTAACTTGGCGCTCACCACGGTCGGTAAAAGTATAAGTTTGCTCATTGACGATTTCTTCACCAGACTTGGCGCGATAAAGCTCAGCCGGCTCAAGTACCGAAGCGCCGTATTCATTATAGCCAAAAGATTCTGCCACTTTACGCATTTTGCCGAAAAGGTAATTCTGCGTGGACATATCCTCGGGGTAAAAGTCTCTAACGCCTTTATATGGTTCTGTGCTAATATCTTTCATAAGCGTAATTGTATAGCAAAAATGAAAAAAGACCAAATATTGAAAAAGGTTCTCATGCTTGATAAAAGAGTCGGGGAAACACCTCTCGAATGTCTGAATCGTTTTAAAGAAGATCATCCTGAGTATAAGGACGAGAAAATGACTTATGCTGGACGTTTGGATCCACTCGCAAGTGGGGTGCTTTTGGCATTAGTTGGTGAAGAGTGTAAGCATAAAGATAAGTATCTAGGTTTTGATAAAGAATACGAATTAACCGTTTTGTTTGGAATTTCAACAGATAGTTTGGATGTACTCGGAATGGTTGAAGAAACAAAGGCCGGAGCGCTCGAGTATTTTGGTAATTATAAAGAAAAAGATTTTAAAGATTTAATTCGGAAATTTGAGAAAACTTTTCTACAGAAATATCCAAAGTATTCTTCGCCAGCGATTGCTGCGGGAAGTGAAGAGGGTTTACCAGAAAAAGAAGTCACAATCAAGAAAATAGATTTTGGTTCTTTTGGTTTTGTCTCAAAAAAATATTTGAAAGAGTATGTCTTGGAATCAGTGTTTAGTGTGAAAGGGAACTTTCGCCAGAATATGATTTGGACCAAGTGGGAGCAAACTTTGGAGAAATTTCCGGACAATAATCTACCGACTTTGACTTTGAAGGTAAGCTGTACCGGTGGTACTTATATGCGCGTCTTGGCCGAGAATATCGGAAAGGAGGTTGGCCTACCAACCTTGGCTTTACGAATCAAAAGAACGCGAGTTTGCCGATAAAATAGGTCCGATTTATACACTTTTTTCCGCTTTGCTTTGGCTTCGAAATCTGCTATACTCTTCTTGTCTAAGATGTTTTGTTAGGTCGCTTCTCTAGATAAATTTAATCAATAGTAAAAATTACATGGCAAAGAAACTATACGTAGGTAACTTGTCTTATAACACCACTGACGCTTCTCTAAAGGCTGCTTTTGCACCTTTGGGCGAGGTTGAATCAGCTAGCGTTATTACTGACAAGATGACCGGACGATCAAGAGGTTTCGGTTTCGTGAATATGGTCAATGATGCGGAAGCAGAAGCGGCTATAGAAAAGATGAACGGAGCTGACTTGGAAGGTAGAAAGCTTACAGTAAACGAGGCAAAGCCTCTTTCTGAAAGACCTCCAAGAAGAAATTTTGATAATCGTGGTGGTGGAGACAGAATGGGAGGTGGTTCAAGATACTAATTTCTCACAAATCTCTAAACAATCTCTCGACAAGCTCGAGACAGGGAAGCAGGCCTCCGAGCTTGCTTTTTTGTAATATAATGGTATCATTCTCAACTGGTTCTGATCTTTCGCATTTGAATAATTTCAGGTTAATTTAACGTTTTAAACCACAACGTCGTAACAATTTCCCAGGCTAGCCGCTTGGGGAGAGGAGAAAGAAACATGGCAGAAAAAGATAGCAAAAGTGGTGGGCGAAGGAATCTACCCCATCAACTCAAGGTCCCTGGCCTTCGGATCGTGCGTCCGAAACCGGTGAACCGCCGGGAGAGGAAGTACGTGCCGAACCACGATGTCGACCTGCTTGTGCAGTTCGCGCGAGGCTGAAATGGAACGTAATTCCAAGAGTAGCCCGTTCTACCTTGCTGGGCAGAAAGCCACGCCCCCTGGCATGGTTCGCCTGGCTCAGATGGCAACCTACGGTCAATCGTGGGGCGCTCGTCCTGGTGGTGCATTAGTCAACGCACGAGAAAGTGCTCGTGCGACCCACAAGGCCAATCGCGAGACCACAAGTGGACATGGCGGTAATCACTAGCCGTGTGGCTGGTGGAGAGAACAAAAAGAAGAAGGAGGACTGACTAGTATGTGCAAAAAAATCGGGAAGAATGGTCACAAGCTCGACCCGAAGAGTGGTCGCTGCGTCCGGTGCAGTGCGTCGGAGGAAGTGTGCAAGGTCCGACTCTGCACCTCGCAGCGTAAGCCCAGAAGCTAGACTAGCAGAATCAACTCTGAAATTATAACCCCCGCGGCAATAGCCGCAATCAAAGGGCCACACGACTCAGTCTGAGACGTGTGGCCCTTCGGAGCATCTGTTAATTTTTAAATTATCTAAGCGCTCTTGCTCTATCAGTCTTCGTCAAATATTTTTTACGTAATCTAGTGCTTGTCGGAGTGACTTCGAGATAATCATCATCACTCATAATTTCCAACCCTTTTTCAATATCTAAAGTCTGTGGTGGCACAAGGAAAATCGATTCATCAGAACCGGAGGCACGCATGTTTGTCAGCTGTTTACCTTTTGTCGGATTCACATCAAGGTCGTCGCCTTTGGTGACGTTTCCAATAATCATACCTTCGTAGACCTCTACACCTGGCTCAATATATAGAACGCCACGTTCTTGTAGGTTCCATAAAGCAAAGGCTAGACATTTCCCTGGGGCCATCGAAATCATCGCGCCGTATTCTTGCTTCTGAATATCACCCGCAAAAGCTTTAAAGCCGACAAAGCGGGAACAAAGGATACCTTCACCACGTGTATCGATGACGAACTGACCCTTGAAGCCGAGAAGGCCACGGGTCGGTATTTCAAAAATCATACGCACCTGTCCGTCTTTAGTCTTCATATCTTGCATAATGCCACGACGGCGACCAAGCTTTTCGATCACCACACCGGAGACCGCTTCTGGTACATCAATAGTGACCTCTTCATAAGGCTCACTTTTGACACCATCAATATCTTTCACGATCGCCTGGGGTTGAGATACTTGTAATTCAAAACCTTCACGGCGCATGTTTTCAATCAAAATCGAAATGTGTAATTCACCACGACCGTAAACTTTCATGGCGTCGCCAGTAAAATCAATTTTAAGACCGACGTTGATTTCAAGTTCCTTCTCAAGGCGCTCACGAATCTGACGACCGGTGACAAATTTACCTTCACGGCCGGCAAAAGGGGAATCGTTGACCAAAAAGTTTAGCGAAATGGTTGGCTCATCGATGTTGATCGAAGGCAAAGCAATCTGTTTTTCATCTTCACAAATAGTTTCACCGATATAAGCATAAGTTAGACCGGCAAACATAACAATGTCACCAGCGACGGCTTCGGTAATTTCTTTTTTGGCGACACCTTCGAAAGTGAAAAGCTTGGTGATTTTAAAAGCACGACTTTCACCGGTTGGGGTTTTGGCGAAAATCCTTTGATTAGACTTTATCTTGCCTTTGTAAATGCGGGCAATAGCCAAACGACCCATAAAGTTGTCATAACCAAGATTAAAAATCTGGGCAGTCAAAGGAAGATCTTCATCTGCTGGCTTGCCCGCTGTAGCTTTAGCGGAAGCGGGTGCTACTTTTTCCAATATTAAATCAAGAAGAGGGGTTAAATCTTTTTGTTCGTCAGTGACATTTTTCATCGCGACACCTTTTCGGCCGACAGCGTAGATAGTAGGGAAATCAAGTTGTTCGTTATTCGCACCCAGTTCCATAAAAAGCTCTAGTACTTCTTCATGAGCTTGCTCCGGTCGCGCGGCGCTTTTATCGATTTTATTAATAACGACGATTGGCTTTAAACCAAGCTCCAAAGATTTTTTCAGAACGAAACGAGTCTGAGGCATCGGACCTTCTTGAGCATCCACGACGAGGAGAACAGTATCAATTGAACGAAGCACGCGCTCCACTTCTGAGCCGAAATCGGCGTGACCAGGGGTGTCGACGATGTTGATCTTAGTATCTTTGTAATAAATAGAAGTATTTTTCGCATAAATAGTAATACCGCGCTCTTGTTCGAGTTTGTTTGAGTCCATTGAGACCCCTTCCTCCGCCGCGCCGGTTTGCTTCATGATGGCGTCAGTCAAGGTGGTTTTCCCGTGGTCCACGTGGGCGATGATGGCGATATTGCGTATTTCCATAAGTTCTAAAATATACAGTAAATTAAAGCTAAAAGCAAGGTCGCTATTGCAAATAATTTAAAACTTCTATAGTATGTGTTTTAAATTTAAATCAATATGCCTAATTATCAAGATAATTTTTGTGATTATGACGGGGTAAAGATTAAGGTTGAATGGAATGATAAGCTATGGAAAAAACATTTAAGTAAACATCCTGAACTACAGAATCAAGATAATACATCCAAGCTAATATCAGATAGTATATCTAAACCGAGCTTAGTTCTAAGGGGCAAAAAACCAGGTGATGGCGAAATGTTGATATGTTATTACAAAGAGTGCAGAAAACATCAAAATGATGTATACTACATAAAGACGGTTGTCGGTTGCAATCAGACTCCCTTTTATGTCAAAACAGTATTTATGAGTTGGGCATTATCTACCCTGGCGATACAAGAAAGTAAATACAATTTTAAAGAAATTTTTAGAGACCCGAAAACAGTTTTATAAAGAT
>CAIJXO010000061.1 GCA_903824735.1 uncultured bacterium
AGTCTCCCCATCGAACGCCACGCAACAATCTTTGACTACGGACACTGTCATCCCCCTATCATAAGCATCATGAACAGTACTTCTCACGCACATGTTTGTCAGAATACCGCAGACCACCACCTCCTCTATACCATCCAGTTCATTTTCGAGTGTCGTCTTAAAAAAAGGACTTATCTTATTCTTTGTAATTACTATATCTTCTGGTTTACGATCTATTACATCAATAATTTCAGTGCCTGTGGACGACTCCGACCAGGCATCAGTCGAATCCTTTTCGACGTGACGAGTAAAGATGATTTTGTAATTCTTATCCCGGCACAGACTGATCAATTGGTTTGTATTTTCCAAGACATCAGAAACATCTCCGACAAAATCACTAGATTTGCTATCAATCCACTCCTTTTGGAAATCAATCAATATGAGAGCTTGTTTCATGGGTTTATTATAGCAGATTTAATTATCCTTAGACTTTTTCAGAAAGAATGTCCAGAATAAGTGGAAACTCTTTATATGCTGGACCACCAGTACCAATACTAAAATGTTTTTGGCCCGGCTTGATTATTAGCTCACCATCCAAACACTTAGACAAATATTCGGCATGTTCTAGTGGACAGTATGGATCATTATCAGAATGAATTAAGACAAAACGTCTAGCGTGTTTCTTAATTTTCTCAAATTCAAACGGTTCTTCAAACAAGCCACTTAATGCGTCCTGACCGAGATTGTTCTTAAAGGAGCCGATTAATATGACGGTATCGACGATGGTACTTTCTGGAAGATTTTGTAATATACCAAGAATCGCTACAGCACCGGATGAATGACCGACTAACACAGAATCGCTATTAAAATCCCAATCTGAAGAAAAAATAAACTTGTTGTATCTTTTAATATTGGGCGTATCAGCTCCAGGTAAATCAGGAACCCAGACTTTCCAGCCCCGCCCCTCCAACTCTGTCTTTAGCCAAGGAAACCAGTTAATCTTTGAGGAGCCGCCGGTGCCATGGAGAATAAGTGCATTTCTCATTTTGTTTATTTCCATAACTTAAACTTACCTGTAATCTCTTTCAGAACATTCTTGTCACCAAAAACACCCACACCTAGGTAATCTAGACTTTCATCATTCTTCTCTGAGACCACCCTCTCAAGTTCAGCATCGTCCGTCGTCTCAATCATGGCCCTAATAAAATTTATTGTCATCAGATTTCGCTTTTTAATTTCTTGAGTTAAAGGAAACAAATCTTTCTCTTCAGCACTCAAGACCACGATCGGATATTGAGAGTTGCGCGGATGATGAGTGTTATCCTTACTGACAAAAGATGCGCCGGTGCCAAAATCATCTTTCAGTTGATTACCAAAATAGGCAGAAATATGTCCGACAGTATTAAGCACCTGCCAAGACTCTAAATCTTTTCTGACTACTATCACGATCTTTTTAGAAAAATCTTGGGTTTTCATAAACTTATTCTATCAAACTCGACTCACTATCGACAATGAACAACGCTTGATTATCTGTTAGAGCCACAACAGGCTCAACAACAGTTTTTTGGAAACTATCAATTTCAGATCTCAGCGATTCTTTAAAATGAGGGAAAATTATCACGTCTGTAAGCTTGAGTCCATTCAGATCGGCAAGTCCGACATCGTTTGGGTCCCCTTCATTACCATAGCCAGCTATTTTAACCTCCGGACCAGCAATTATACTGCCCGCAGAAACGCCAACGTATATGGCACCATTTTTAACCTGAGAGATAATAAAATCATCAATTCCTACCTCTCTCGTCTTTTTCAAAATCGAAAATGTATTTCCTCCACAAACATATATCGCATCAAACTCAGGTAGCTTTTCTCTATTTATCGGAGCATGGAGATTAAAGATTATTGTTTTAACAAAACCTAAATCCTTAATTTCTTTAACCGATTCGTCGACATAAAATTGCTCTCGATTATTCTGAGCGTAAGCGACAATCAAAATATTTTTTTGCCCTATCGGCCCACCAATTTCTGAGACGAATAGCTCACCAATCTTTGGGTTAGTAAATCCAGTTGATGTAAGTAGTAGTTTCATGTCTTTAAAATATCTTATGACTTTTTCTCCTAATAATAAGCATAACACTGAACAAAACATTAGCCACAGTCCACGCAATCGGATAAAGTAGAGTCAAAATATTATATTGTGCCAAAGCGACTATACTCAATGCGTGCCTAATGCCTGTAATCTTATACATCGATAGGGTTTCCGAATGGGGATCATTCCAGGTCTTTCTTATGGTAGGTGCAAAACCCAATAGATCTGTTGCTACAATAAGAATCGCCGACCAAATCGGCTTATCAATCACTAACCAGAAAAACAAAGACAATAGAGCAAGCACAAGAAAGATAATATCCACTTTCTTGATATTCTTTGTTCCCTTTTTAATCGATAGAGTAAGGACCCCAAGACAAATAATGGTTACTGCCACAGTTGTCCAGGCCCCGCTTTTAGCACCACCATATATCTGTAACGCTGCAGAAATACCAACAGCTAAAGTCCAGACCAGCCAAGTAAAAAGGTGCGGCGTGGTCTTGCCTTTTAATATATCCCGAAAGTATGGAACATAGCCCACAAAAGCCAGGGCAACGGTTATGACGGCGATGATTATCTTATAATTTTGAGCTAGATAGTTAAACATGGTTTTCTAGAACATAGACATCGATTTCAAAATAATAGCAGAAATTGCCTATCTGGTCGACAACCGAAAGATTTTACCGACTATGCGTAATAGTTTTGCCTCGATAGTAGCCGACAGCATTAAGTAGTCTTCGACATTTACCCTGAAGAACCTCGAGCTCCTGCGCTGGTATCTTAGTCTCTTTTCTAATCTTCTCTACTTGATCCGCAATAGGTCCAGCATCTTTCATAGCCGCTCTTCTTATTTCAAATTTTCTCGCGTCTTCTGGCGACAAAGAAATAGCCCTGACCGCAGCAATTTTAGCTTTATAAGTTTCTACATAAGCTGGGTTGTTAAGTTCAAAACATCTTATAGCCGACTCAAGTTTCCCGTTGTCCTCCAAGACATCAGCATAGTTAAACATTTGAACTAGATCGTCTGAGAGATCGGTGATCGCACTCAACTCTGCGAGTGAGTGATTGGCTTCAAATTCTGTCATTAATTGCTCCAGTTTTTCAACCTCTGGCGCATAGTCATTGGGCGCCTCGGCCTCAGGGACTGGATGACGCTGAAAGTACATTACCACTAATATTGAGTGTTCAGCCGCTGGATATGCGATCGAGGCCGTCTGTGATATTTCTTCTGGCGTTGGACTATTTTTAGGCATTTCGGTCATGAGGAAAGTATAGCATAAGCCCCCTTTTACTTTCTCGCCACACAAAAAATCGTCAGCTTCTCAATTTGATCCTTATATTTATAAGATTGGTCTACTTTGGCGTCTGGGTTATCAA
>CAIJXO010000062.1 GCA_903824735.1 uncultured bacterium
CGAGGAAGAGATGAGAGCAATCTATCTGCTTCACCTTGAGAAATAATATGATGGCCAGAAGCACCAATGTGGGCGGAGGACAAAAGCTCAACGATATCCTTGAGGCGCACCGGCGAACCGTTTATAAAATATTCCGACACAGAATCCCGATGAACCACGCGCTCGATCGCTACTTCATCAAAATCAATATTTAAGATTCTTTTAGTATTATCAAAGACGACTTTAGCCGAAGCGCGGTTGGCCCTAGCGGCATCTTTACCACCATTGAAAATAAGATCCTCGGCGCGCTTTCCACGCAAAGATTTAATCGATTGCTCACCAAGCACAAAACGAAAGGCTTCCGCCACATTAGACTTACCAGAACCATTGGGGCCGACAATCGCGGAAATAGGAGTATTGAAAGCGAGCACGCTTTTCTTCGCAAAGGACTTAAAGCCAGCTATTTCAATACTTTTCAACATTGCTCTATTCTATCACAACCACTTTTTAGCTTCCAATGCTTTACGCGCAGCCACTTGCTCGGCTTCTTGCTTGCTTTGGCCTTCACCAGTACCGATCAGTTCTTGTTCGAGATAGACACCGACCGTAAAACGCTTATCGTGATCGGGTCCATCTTCTTTGATGGTTTTATAGAGCGGAGTAGTGCTTTCTTTTTCTTGGGCTTTTTCTTGGAACTTACTCTTCGCATCAATCCAGCTTTTTTCTTCAATAATCTTATCAATCAAATGAAAGATGTTTTTGGAGACAAAATATTTCGCGCCATCATAACCTTGATCAAGGTAAATCGCACCGATAATCGCTTCCATCGTATTAGCTAAAATATACTGGCGCGCTTTGCCAGTATCTTTCGCCTCGCCCTTCGACAACAAAAGAAAATCATTCACATTTATTTTCTGAGCGGCCTCGGACAAAGTAATCGCGTTCACCAACGAAGCACGATAAGCCGTCAGATCACCCTCATCACTATCTGGATATTTTTCAAACAAATGTTCGGTGACCATAAGCTCTAAAACAGCGTCGCCGAGGAATTCTAGGCGTTCATTGTGAGAGAATTCTGTTCCCCTATTTTCGTTCAAATATGAGCGATGGGTAAAAGCCCGGCGCAAAAGCTCCTTATTCTTAAAGATTACACCGGAACTCTCTTCAAATTTAGCAAAATCGGGAGTGGTTTTCTTGGTCATAAAGTCTATATTAACTATATTCGCTCGGAAATCAAGCTAACGGCTTTAGTTATAAAAGGTAGGATATCACCATAAGTTTTTATATCTTGCACCTCAGTTAGCTTAAACCAGCGTGCTTCATCGAGACCACCATTATCTTTTTCAAGTACAAGATCTTTATATTCAGACTTAGCTAAATAATAAGTTACTTGTTTACGAATTTTTCCTTTTTCGGGATGATTGGCGACATATTCATTGCGTCCAATCTCGTCCATCACTTCGACATCGAGACTGATTTCTTCTTTAATTGCTCTCTTAACTCCATCCATTTCTTTTTCTTCTGGCTCAAGTCCACCTTTTGATAACGTCCAATAGCCAAAAACATCGTGCACTAATGCTAGATAATAGTTTCCTTCACTTTGAGCATAGACGACCGCTCCAGCTAGACGCTCAATCGGCATTTGTTCAAAAGGGATATCAATAATAACTCTTTTCTTTTTCTTGGAGACTGCATCTTTATCTGGTTCGCCCAATTCTTTATAGACCGAACCCAAAACGCCGTTTACAAATTTACTACTCTTTTCTCCACCATAATTTTTCGAAAGCTCAATCGCTTCGTTGATTGCCACTTTTGCGGGCACTTCTTTAGCATCAGCAAAAAGCAATTCATAAAGTCCAATACGCAAAATATTCCTATCAATCATGGAAATCTTATCGAGTGGCCAATCAGGCGCTGCCTTCTCGATCACTAAATCGATTTCACTTTTTTTACTCAAAATACCACCTAAAAGCTCGCGGACAAAAGAGAGGTCGACAACGTCGTTTGCAAACTCAGCCGCATTACGTAGAAGTAATTCCTCAGAATCAATAACCGTATCGTCTCGAAAATCGAGTTCGAAAAGTGACTGAAGAACTATTGATCTTGCAATATGCCTATTTGCCATCTCCAGAAATTATACGGCAAAGTAGATAAAAAAACAACCCGCTTGAGGCGGGCGTCTTTCCTTTATTTAGTTTCTTCTTTCTTAGCTTTGTTTTTCTTCTCTTTTTTGGCCACCTTCGCTAAGACGTCAATGACGACTTTGCCATTGTATTTACCACAATTAGTACAAACTTTATGATTTAGTCTCTTCGCATTACAATCAGGACAAACAGAAATACCCGCAGCCTTAATTGCGTGATGTGAACGAGTGTTCCCTCTCTGGGAACGATTATGTCGCATTCGATTTACCATGGGGACTATATTAGCCTATTTCGCTTTTTTAATCAAGCCCGTATTCGCAAGAAAGCTTTGGCGGTGAAAGGAAGAGATGCCTAGCTTCTTAAGGGCTCGATAATGAGCACTGGTGCCATAACCCTTATGCTTCTCCAGACCGTAACCAGGATATTTGCGCGCGAGGTTTGTCAGTAATGTGTCCCGGTGAACCTTAGCCACGATCGAAGCCAAAGCAATAGCCAATTCTTTTTCATCACCTTTGATTATTGTCTTTTGATTCTTATATTGAACCGGCGCCTTAAGTCCGCCATCTAAAAGTACCAAGCAGTCTTTGGGTTTTATATCTAAAACCACTAGTGAATTAGCCAAAGCTCTTTTGATAGCAAAAGTTAAGCCTTTCTTATCAATTACTTTATTACTTTCCAGACTTACTTTGTAAGCAAGGGTTCCTTTCTCTCTTTCGGCTTTTATTTTCTCAAGCCATTTAACTCTCTGTAGATGTGAAAGCTTTTTCGAATCACGAAAATTATTAAAATCTTTAGTATTAAAATTTGGGTTCAGACAAAGTGCACAAACTGCCACCGGACCAGCGATTGGTCCCCGTCCGACTTCGTCTATACCGATAACAGTTTTAAATTTCATAATTTATTCCATCAAATCCCCTCCTTTTCTAAGGAGGGGTGTCTATTCTTATAGACGGGGTGGTTTATCTCCCCTTCGCCATTCTTCGATTTTGGCATGATTACCAGACAAGAGTACTTTTGGTACTTTGTATTTTTTACCTTTGTAGATCAAAACCTCGGGGCGAGTATACATTTCTGAACTTGAGATTCTCTCCTCTTCACGTGAATCAAAGTTACCAAGCACTCCCTCAATCTGGCGCGCCACACAATCGGCAATAATCATCGCTGGCAATTCCCCACCCGTGAGCACAAATGGCCCAACTGAAATATCTTCGGCTTTAAAGATCTCCGAGACACGTGAGTCGATTCCCTCATATCGGCCACAAACAATGACAATATCCGTATATTTTTTTTCAACAGTTTTGGCGTAAGTTGTATCAAACTGTTTGCCAGATGGTGATAGGAAAATAATCTTAGCTTTCTTTTTAGCTTTAACCTTTTTAAGTGCGGCCTCAACCGCCTTAATTACCGGTAGAGCTTGCATGATCATACCTGGACCACCACCATAGGGTTTATCATCTACTCGCAAATACGGCTTATCATGTTTCTTCTGCTTCTCAGTTGGCTTAACGTAATCGCGCGGATTATAAAAATAAAACTTAATCTTCTTTTTCTTCTGTGCCCGCGCCAAAATTGACTCATTGATATATGAATCAAAAGCGTTTGGGAACAAGGTGATAACGTGGAAGTTCATGACTTCAATCTAACAAAATAGGCTTATTTAGTAAAGCGATTTTACCCACTACCCTGTGAAACTATGTACTATTCCCCTGGTGGAGCTAAGGTAATATTTTCCGGTTCAAAAATGACTTTTCTCTCCCCTTTTTCAACCATACCAAGATCGAGCAATTCATATCCCGCTTTCTTACCGATAGATAAAATACGCTCTGCTTCTTCGGCTGGAGCAAAAATATAATAACCGATACCCCAATTAAAGGTTTTAAGACAATCGACGAGTGGTAAGTTAATTTTCTCTCTAAAAAATCTAAACAACTCTGGCACTTTTACCCAGCTATGAACTCGGTAAGTAAAGGGCCTTTTATCAAAAGCGATCTTTCCCACGCCATCCCCGGTACCAGGCAGAAGCGCACTGATTTTTACTTCAGCTTCTAATAAAGCTTCGATAAGAGCGACATAAGATCGTGTTGGGATAAGCGCTTCTGCTCCCAAGGTGTTTCCGTTGGGCAACTTGGTTAAAAATTTATCTGGAAGTTCTAGAGCTTTTTTAATAACCAAAGAAATACCGTTAGCGTGAAGACCGGAAGATGTCACACCGATAATATGATCTCCCACCTTAAGATTCTTACCAGTAATTAAACGAGACTTGGGAGAAATAATACCAGTAACACAACCGGAAAGTGATGGCGCGCATTTTACCGGTGCTTCAGATTTCATCAAATATTTCAGAGCTGGTGACTCTCCGGCTGGCAATGCCATTCCCACCTCCTTACAAATAGTAACAAAGCCTTCAGCTAAATCCTGACTTCTTTTTTTATCACCATACCAACTACTATCGCCAACCGCGACTTCATCAGTAAAAACGACCGGCATGGCACCTTGAGCGATAACATCATTCACCGCCATTAGTGCCGTATCAATGGCAATGTTTTGATAGTAGGTCTTACCAATTCCTTCGTGCATATACATCCACTCAGCAATCCAATTTTTATTACCCAAACCTTCTTGAGTATTACACCAGATATGATCTTTATTACCACGATATTCAAAGATGCCACCATGGGAATGGAGGACATCCTGATTTATATAAACATCTCGCTTATTAGGAAAAGTTACAGTCTTTTTCCCGGCCGCAATCATTGCTTCTTTAAACGGTTCTAGCTCGGTATAATCTACCCCTGCTTTAGCGTATTCACTTTTAGGTTTTGGCATAATTAAATATAAGTATACACTAATTATAAATGTTTTAAAACAAACTCTACCCTCTCTTCAATTGGCAAAACTGGCACTTGTACAATTTCAAAACCAAGATCCCGATAAGCTTTTTCTAGCAATTCATGAAGTTTGTCCTGCTGTTCCTTTGTCTCGGTTCTGGCATAGTCTAAAGTATAAGGTAGCTGATCCAAAAGAAAGACCTTTTTATAATTACACTTTTTAATAGCCTCGTCTAAGGCTTCAGTAGAAGATACTCCGTAAAGAGTGTAATAAGCACAAGTATCCGGAATCGCCCTGTCCAAAAATACAAAATCTTGTTTATCTAAATTATTTTCCACATCGATTTTCATGTCTAATATCTTCTTCTGAAAAGCGTTTTCATCTTTGCGAATTTCTTCGACAGTTAGGCCTTTACTCAGTTCTTGATCTAAGAGTGTGCGCGCAGTTTCATAAACGACTTTATAGCCTTTCTGTTCCAGCATATTTACGAGAGTAGTTTTGCCAGAACACGAAGACCCGGTAATCACATACCAATTATTTATGGACATAATTAAATATTACTTTCAAAACCACCCTTTGGCAAGCAAACAAAAACCGGCGGCCACTGGGGACCGCCGATTTCGTTTCTTTCTATTAGAAGACCTCTTTCATGATACGGGTCAAGCTGACCCCGTCTTTCATTCGCTCAATTGTCCAAGGGTGCAGAAGTGGTTCGAGCTCACGCCAATCGGAGATGCAAAGTATATCGCCTCCAAAGCCGGATACCGCCTGTTTGGCTGGATTGAACCAGACAAAAGGAATTCCCAGATTTAGAGCCAGACCGCCGTCTGACTTCACACTATCTCCGACGTATAGAGACCGACTCACCTCAAGCTCGCCCTCAAACTTTCGTTTCCATTCCCTCTGAAGCATTTCAAAGGGGCCGATGGCTGGCTTGTTCCGGTTTTCCGGAGCCATATGACGACAAGCCGAGCTTCTCATCAAATCATCGGTGACCAGTAGGTCCGGGCATGGAACTCCCCACACCTCAAAACATCTGGTGATAAACGTATCGTGCCCTGAGGATAGAATCCCCAGTTCTACGGGCATCTCGTCTGTGGCGTGAAGTTCTCCAAACGCTCGAAATTCCCGGTAAAATTCCAGGAAGCCAGCGCAGGGCTCTGGCCAAATTCGATCGCTATCTGGAAACCGACTCCCGATCTCTACCCAGAAATGCCGCATTTTCACACGGACAAGTATCTCGGCAATTAACAGAGAGGATCGGTTGGTCCCATGACCAAGACTCGCCCCTTTTCCTTTGGGGACAAATCCTTCCAGAGAAGTCCTTTCCCGAAGCAGAAAACTTAGAGCCCTACTGATAAGGACTCGCCGGTTTCCAGCCTCAAGCAAGGCGTCCACGACCTCGACAGGAGTTCTGTTTTGCAGCCCTCCAATCTTATCGTAAAGCATTCCGCCTTCAGGCCCTAGAATTTCTTCGCACGACAGTCGATACGCCTCGTTCACCCCGATTCCACGGGGACTTGGCACGAAGGTCATAGCTATCGTGCCATCAAAATCGCAAGCATTGAGCATGACGCTTTTCCCTTCGGTTTGTTTGCGTTTCGTCGATTGAGGTCTTCTTGCTAAAGACCTAGTTCTTAAAATAGTTTATCGCATTCTTAAAGATTTGCAAACTCGGACCGTACTTAGATAATTTTTTACCCTGTCGTTTCGCTTCTTCCTTAAGCAGAGAAAAATTTGGAAGCTGAGACATGAACAAAGCCCGTTCTGGATGAGGCATCATTCCTAAAATATTTCCGTTAGAGCCTAAGACGGAGGCAATGTCTTCAAGGGCGCCGTTTGGATTCTTTGGTAAATCTTGATATTCACAAATTTCGCCTTTAACATATTTAGCACCAATAGCTTTAGCTTTTTTCAATTCGGCTAGTTTCTTATCATCAACATAATAATTTCCTTCACCATGAGCAATCGGCAAAGAAATAGTGTGAATACCCTTAAGCCAAGGACTGTTGCCTTCAATTTTTATATCTACCCAGCGGTCTAAATAACGAGCACTTTCATTATAGGTTAAAGCTCCTGGTAAGATCCCGAGATTAGTCAAAATTTGGAAACCGTTACAGATACCAATGATTAGTTTATCTTGGGCAATAAAATCCTGAATATCTTTCCATAGATGATTACGCACCTTATTAGCATAAGCCTTACCGGAACCGGTATCGTCACCGTAAGAAAAACCCCCAGGGAAAGCCAAAATGTCATAGTTTTTTATTTTCTTGGTTCCGTCAATTAAATCGTTAATATGCACAATGTCCGCTTGCCCACCGGCCAAATCAAAAGCATATTTTGTTTCTTCTTCACAATTTAAACCGTAACCGGAGAAAACAAGGACTTTAGGTTTTTTCATATTAGTAATTTTTAAAAGTTGATTTATAAGAGTTCAAAGCATTCGGAAGTGACAATTCGACGATTTTCTTACCGTCACGACCACTTACAACAATATCTGACTTGGCCGTGACCTTTCCAATAAGTGAAATTGATTGACCTTTCATTACACCTTCAAATATTTTCTTATTTTTCGGATTGATACTGACTAAAATCCTACCCTGACTCTCGGAGAACAGACTGAAATCATCGGAGGTGGTATTTCTTGCTATTGATTTTAAGGAAATCTCAGTGCCAAGTTTTCCGCCAATCGCTGATTTCGAAAGTGCAATCGCTAATCCCCCTCGGCCAATACTGATAGAACTAGAAATAATCTCTTTATCTGTACACTTGCTAAAAGCTTTATACAAACTTTTATTTTTCTTAGCATCAACAGCTGGAACGATATTACCTAGATATTCTTTCTTATCTTTTTCACTTAAATAAGCAAAATACTCTGAACCACCAAGTTCATCTGCTGTGTCACCAAGCATATAAACCAAATCGCCGGCAAATTTAAAATCAAGCGAGATGGCTTTCTCGGCATCCTTCATCACCCCGATGGTTGAGACCAGAAGGGTCGGTGGTATAGATATGGTTATGGGATTTGAATTCTCCTCAAAACCTTTAAAGTCATTAAACATGCTGTCCTTACCGGAAATAAAAGGGGTGTCGTAAGCAATTGAATAATCGTAACAAGCTTTAACCGCCTGCTTCAATTGGCCTAACCGCTCTGGATTATTTGAGCTACACCAGCAGAAGTTGTCGAGAATAGCCATATTATCAATATCTCCCCCGGCGGCAACGGTCGAGCGAATAGCATTATCGATACTCGAAGCCGCCATTTTATAGCTGTCTATTTCCGAGTAGCTTGGATAAAGAGCGGAAGATAATACTACACCCTTCTTTGACGAAAGAACTGGACGAATTACGGCCGTGTCGGCATTAACCGCTCCTCGTCCCTGGAGTGGCTTTAAGACAGAACTAGCTTGAACTTCGTGATCATATTGTCTGGAAATAAATTCATAGCTCGTAATATTCAAACGCTTCAGCATTGAATCTAGAACTGGAGTTAAATCTTTCGCAGTTTGAACTGGAGGCTCTAAGTTTATTTTTTTAACTTCTTTAGTTACAAGTTGTTTGACTGGTAATCCATTATGGAGAAACTCCAAATCCACATCCATAATAACTTTCTTATTGTAGCTGACTACACACTTACCAGAATCATTAAACTCACCGACAACGACCGCTTCTACTCCCCGTCTATTCATCAAAGATTGAAATTGCTTCCACTTTGTTTTAGGAACAGCTAAGGTCATCCTTTCTTGTGACTCGGAAATCCAAATCTTCCAAGCGGGCAAGCCAGGATATTTAAGTGGCACTTTTTCTAATTCAACTCGACAACCATTACACTCTTTAGCCATTTCAGCGATAGAGCAGGAAATACCGCCTGCACCATTGTCAGTAATACTACTGTAGAGATTTAAATCACGAGCTTCTTTGACGATAGCGTCAGACAATTTCTTTTGCGTTATTGGATCACCAATTTGAACGGCCGTCGCTGGACTACCAGCATCCATTCCTTCCGAAGAAAAAGTTGCGCCATGAATTCCATCCTGTCCAACCCTACCACCGACGACCACAATATAGTCGCCAACCAAAGCCTTTTTTTCAGTTGAAAGCCTCTTACCAATTTTTCGGGGAATCAAACCGAGCGTGCCCACAAAAACTAATGGTTTACCTCGGAAACGATCATGAAAATAAAGAAAACCGTGCGGAGTAGGAATACCAGAACAGTTTCCACCCACATTCACACCGGCAATCACCCCATCCATAATTCGTCTTGGTAAAAGCATCTTTTGGGTTTTCTCTTTGTCACGATATAGGTATCTAGTATCGTTTGGGTCAGCCAGACAAAAACCATACATATTGGCGATTGGTTTTGACCCAAGACCAAAGCCAATAGCATCACGATTCACTCCGACGATTCCGGTAATTGAACCGCCAAACGGGTCTAGGGCTGAGGGACTATTATGGGTCTCCACTTTGTGCGTTACTAGATAATCATCATCAAAAGATATCGCTCCTGCATTATCAGTAAAGACGGAAACACAGATATCCTTTTTACCTCTTTTTTTACGAA
>CAIJXO010000063.1 GCA_903824735.1 uncultured bacterium
TATAATATTCTTATGTCCATGAAGCGAAAGCTTTATTCGGCTAATATAGGCCGACAGTGGACATACCAAAGAAACCGTCGAAAGACGGCTTTTTTGATGCTTATTTTTTATCTTTTTTCCAAACGCTGTAAAAATTTATCTGTCCGCTACCAATTCTCCTTAGCACTACGATTACTGTCGTTCTCTGCTTCCCGACCACTTTCTTTAATTGCCAATATTCAACGACACGCCTTAAGTTTTTAGAATATTCTTTATCGTTTTGGAGAATCTCTTTAGTGGTCTTAATGACGGGGATAACAAGTGGTAATAATCCCATCTTGTACATAGTCTCCTTTTGAGTCCTGTGGTGTCCCAAGCCATCATACATAAGATGATAAAAACCCTTAGAGTTAAAAAATATTTCCTCTTTCAAAACAGGGCAATAACATTTACCAATTGTTTTATACCACGTTCTCTTTTCTTCAACAAAATTACTATAGTATTGATCATCTTTTTTCACGGCGGACCATTCTAGCACTAAAAAAACCACAAGTTAAATTCCAAGGTGTGGATAAAAACACTAGCATGTTATATAATACGATAAGTAATCAAAAAAACTTATCATGGCGAAAAATATTGCAGTCGGAATAGATATCGGTACCTACCAAATCAAAATTGTGGTGGTGGAAAATGTCTATGAAGATGGTAAGAACAACTACAGGATAATCGGCACTGGCTTTGCGGAATCAAAAGGCTTGCGTCATGGCTATATTATCAATGCCAGTGATACTGCTCGTAGCTTAAGAATCGCAATAGCTGAAGCCGAAAAGACGGCCGGCGTAAAAATCAAAAGAGCCTTTCTGTCGATTGGTGGTATTGGCGTCGGTAGTGTCGTCTCTCAAGGTTCGATTGTCATTCCCCGTGCCGATTCCGAGATTACTGAGATCGATATTAAGAATGTCCTGTCGGTGGCGGAAAGTGAAATTCCAAACAATATTTCGATTAACAAGAAAATCATTCACACCATTCCGATTTCTTACAAGATCGACGGTCGCATCGTTTTGGGCCGGCCCGTTGGTATGAAAGGTATTAAATTTGAGGTTAAAGCCTTGTTTGTCACTTGTCTCGAGCATCATCTCACTGACTTAATCGACACTGTCGAAGATATTGGTATTGAAGTGATAAATATCATGGTTGCACCACTCGCTGGCTCATTGGCAATCTTAAACAAAACACAAAAAATCGCTGGCTGTGTTTTGGCTAATATCGGATCGGAAACTGTCTCTCTCGTCGTCTTTGAAAACAACATGCCGATCTCACTCGAAATATTCCCGATCGGTGGTACAGACATCACAAATGACATCGCCCTTGGTTTAAAGATCCCAATCGAAGAAGCAGAAAAAATAAAAATTGGTTCGGAGCGTGAGAATGAATATCCTAAGAAAAGATTGGAGGAAATTATTCTGGCCCGTTTGTCTGACATTTTTGATTTAATTGAATCACACCTAAAAAAACTTGGACGCAGTGGGCTACTACCAGCCGGAATAATTTTGACCGGTGGAACCTCGGGCGTTTCGACAATTGAAGATTTAGCTCGCGCTACTTTAAAACTACCTTCCAAGGTTGGCTCCATGAACTTCATTACTAGTATGAAGAATTGCCAAATCAAAGATTCTTCCTGGTCGGTGGCTTATGGCTTGGGTATCTGGGGCCTAGCAAACGATGAAGAGGTATTCCTCACTAGCAGCGCTAGCGGCTCAGGCCGAAACTCAGGCTGGCTTAAAAACCTCGGAATCTGGTTTAAACAGTTCTTGCCTTAGCGGGTCGTTTTTGATACTATTGTAAATAGGATCGTTTAATAATTTATAAATCTTTTTATTAATGCTGAACGCAAAATTCGGCTGTTTATATTCATATGCCACAAATTAAACCAGAAGTAGAAGCTTTCGCTCGAATCAAAGTCATCGGTGTCGGTGGCTCCGGAAAGAATGCCGTCAATCATATGATCAACTCCAAAGTTAAAGGAGTAGAATTTATTTCTATAAACACCGACGCTCAGGATCTCCACAACTCTCTCGCCACTAAAAAAATCCACATTGGAAAAAACCTCACTCGTGGTCTTGGTACTGGTATGAATCCCGAGCTTGGTAAGCGCGCGGCTGAAGAAACTAAAGAAGAAATTCAAGAAGCCCTAAAAGGTTCCGACATGGCGTTCATCGCCTATGGAGCTGGCGGTGGAACTGGTTCTGGTGCCGCTCCCCTTATCTCTCGTGTAGCAAAGGAAATGGGAATTCTAACTGTCGCTGTCGTGACTAAACCTTTCTTCTTTGAAGGAATTCAGAGAATGAAAATCGCCGAGCAAAGTTTAGAAGAACTACGCAAGGCTGTCGATGCTTTAATTGTCATTCCAAACGACCGCCTTCTTTCCACTATTTCCCGCGAGACTACCGCCAAGCAAGCTTTCTCAATCTGTGATGATATTCTAAAGCAAGCTGTTGAGGGTATTTCTGACCTTATCACCATGCCCGGTATCATTAATACCGACTTTGCCGACATTCGCGCTATCATGGAAAATGCTGGTTCTGCCCTTATGGGTATCGGTACCGCAGGTGGTGAAAATCGCGCTGTAGAAGCTGCTAAGGCCGCTATCAATTCCCCATTGCTCGAGCTTTCAATCGCTGGGGCCAAGGGTGTGCTCTTCTCGATCGCCGGTGGTGACGACCTGACTATGTTTGAAATCCAGGACGCCGCTAAGCTTATTACCGAATCAATTGATCCAAATGCTAAAGTTATCTTTGGTACTGTTCACGACGATCGCCTGAAGAAAAATGAAATTCGTATCACCGTTATCGCTTCCGGTTTCTCTGATGCTTCAAACAAGAAATCCCTTTTTCAAAGTATAACGACTAACAAAGAAGAAGATAAAAAGGGCAAGCTCTTTGGTGGCTTTAGTGCGACACCAGAAAAAGAGACAAAGACCATAGATGTACAAATGCCAAGTCGAACTGAGGTTCAGCCGATTATCGAAGATAAGAAAAATCTTAAAAACGATTTTGACGATGATAATGACTGGGGTGCGGTACCAGCCTTCTTGAGAAGACAAAA
>CAIJXO010000064.1 GCA_903824735.1 uncultured bacterium
AGGGATAGGCATCCATAAGGGCTTGATCCTGAGGCATGCGCATAATGTCGGGGTAAATGATTTTGTGTTTAGAAAAATCCTCCCAATATCCTATCGTATCTTGAGTTTCAAACCATTTGTTAGCGGCTTTTTTACGTGCTAATATGGTTTCTCCGTTAATAATATATTTTTTGCCGGTCTGTTCAAGACGTTTCATACCAAAAGATAGCAGATGTTTTTTGATAGCTGGGTAATTCTCAATATCAATCGCAAGAGCGGGAAAAGTTGCTATAACATAGAGGTTGGCATAAACATATCCATATTTTTTAATATCCCTGCCTCTTAAAATGGGTCGAATAAGTTCGTCAGTTCGTTTTCTTTCATCAGGGGTGCGGCAGTTTGCGAGAATTTCATCTCGTTTCCAATCAGTAATTATAAAACATCCTCCTTCATCAAGCGGACCATTAAAGCCAGTCTTGATGCCATAATTAATCTGAATGTCCCAATCTTTTAGTGGAATACCAACCGCCTCAATTTTGGCTCTGATATTTCGCTCAATTGGGGTCAGAATAATCCAGCTTCCAGATGACGTGAATGTGCAAACGTTAGACTGTTTCTGTACAAAATGGCAAAGATTTTCGCGACAACAAGCAGTAGCTATACACGCCTGCGTTTTGCCAGCGTTTACGTTTGTCTTTTGAAAGAGTAAAATGTTTGTATCTACTGTTGCAGATTCAAAAATATTTTGCCCCGAGAAATCGATAAGAATTATAGGATTTGTTTGGGTTGCAAAGAACCCTCTTGTGCTTTCACCGTAGCCTGATCGCATCCATTTGTTAGATGTGATGTAACAGAGATGGGCATTGTTTTTTAACAATTGATGCCCTTTCTCATAAAAAAGAGAATAAATGTCACCGCTTCGGACAAAAGTTCTAAAACCGAAGGGAGCATACTTAGTCGCCAACCAACCTCCATTGTCTTGAAGTTGCACATACGGCGGATTCCCGATAACAACATCAAAGCCATCCTTGATACCGAACATCCATTCAGGATCGAAAAATCCGGATGTGGCATTTTGATCGTAGGGATTCCACTGAGCGAGTTTCTTTGCTTCAGCGGTAAAGGCATTGTTTTCGGCTTTGGCAAATTCTTGACGGATACGTTGCTCTGTGACGCGGATGAGGTGATCGATAGTATCACGTTTTTCTCTAGTCAGGTCAACACGAAGATCAAGCTCCGAATCTGTCGAGTCATCACCAAAGAGTGAGGCCTGCTTAGGTCTACGCACTGTACCCCATTTTTCCTCTTTCACCTTTTCCAGATCCATTTTTAGTTGATGGATCGTAATTTGCCATTGCGCAATTCTCGACTCATCTATGCCAGTCGCTAATGATATGAGATGATTTTTGAGTTCTTCACGTGCTAACTTGTCTTTGTCCCGACATTTTTTCTTTTGCGACGTTCTTCGAGCAAAGAAATGTTCGTGCCTTATTGCACGCAGCCTCTCTTCAAGTTCTTTAGTATGCTCATCTTTGAGATTCATCATGTCGGCCGGTTTATCGATACCAATGAGGGTATCCGCGGCGACAAAATTTGTTTCGAGATTGGGGAGTGGCAATATTTTATTATTATTTTCTTGTTCGACAACAAGCGAAATGAAAAAGCGAAGCTTGGATATCTGGACGGCGACGGGCTGAATATCCACGCCGTAAATGCAATTCTCAATGAGGTAAAGTTTTCGGACGTAATCTGGCCGATTCCGAGTTTCGTCAAAGAGTCGACCGATGGAAGCAAGTTTTTCTTCCATGCTTTCTTCGTTTTCCTCATTCAACGAAGTGCCGCAATCTCTCATGGCCTTTTGAATCGCCATTTCTCGAAGTAATCGATTGTCAGCATCAATCTGGCTGAGGATATGTACCATTTTCTGTAGGATACCCATAGGGTATGCACCAGATCCACAGGCGGGATCGAGAATTTTGCTTTCAAAAAGCGCTGTTGCTATTTGTTTTTTCTGGACCTTAGTAAGTGAAAGATCTTCCGCAGTATAGCGCGTGAGCTTACGGTACTCGTCTTCCAAATGTTCATCAACGTTGTTCTTTAGATATGCAATAATACTCTCGTCCACCATATACTGCACAATCTCGCGAGGAGTGTAAAATGACCCCGTCTGCTTACGTGCGGTGGTTTTCGTCTCTGGATTATAACTCGCTAATAGGTTTTCAAAGATTTGACCGAGCAACTCGGGATCAAGAGCGACATCCTTCTCATAAGGAGTGTTTTCTTCGACCGTAAAGTTATAGGCCTTCAAAATTTCAAACAGGCCTTTTACTTTGACAGCGGACTTGCGACGATCGTCATAAAAACGGGAGAGGTCAACAGATTGTTCTTCGCCAAAAAAAAGTGCGTCAGGCACAGCAAGGCGCGTTTCATTCTCAGTACAGTTTGAAAAACAATCAACCCGTTTAGGTTCTGTTTCGAGATCTTTATCAAGATTTTCGAAAAGCCCGCCATTAAGGAAGGGGATGTCTTTGCAAGTCTGGATGAATTGTTCTGCTGCACCTTTCTTAAAAAACCGTTTGTAGCGGTAGCCTAATACACCTCTTTTTCCCCAGTCGACAAATTCACGAGGATTTTCTTTCGGGTCAAGATTTAAGGTGGCAAAAAACAGATTTTGCAAGATGGCTTTATAGTAGGTGCTATCGCACAAATCCTTGTATAGAAGCCACTC
>CAIJXO010000065.1 GCA_903824735.1 uncultured bacterium
CGAACCTCGTCCGAGGAATCAAAGCGATATTTAGAATGACAGGCTTTCTGAAACTTGCCATAAAGAAGCTTAGCGTTAAATGTATCCATCTGCGAATCAAGCGTTACAACCTTTTCATCAAAAGATTCAGAAATGTTGTATTGTTCTAGATATGGTTTTGGTTCTCGTATATCCGATTCAAGATATCCTTCAGACTTTAACTCCTTATGTTCTAAAATTTGCTTATAGATATCCTCGGCGATTGAACGTGTGTTACTCTCAATGATCAGAGCCAGATTATCTTCGTCGATTGCTTTTTTTCGATAATACACTACCGCTTGCTCCGCCAACTTAAGGAGTAATGGTTTTTGAGTTGGGTCATCATAATCGACCAGTGGAAAATCTAATAGGGCTGCGATAATCGTACTTTGTGGGGATTGCCTATAATGCGCTCCAAAACTACTAATTCTCGTCACCTCGCTCACTCTGCGACCAGGGACTTCTTCGCCGAATAAGTTTTCATCATGTTCATTCTGTAGCTGCTCTTCGAGAATAGCCCGTTCGTTGGTATAGGTGCGTAACATTCCAAAACTTGTATCTAAATCAAACTGTTCAATGGAGAGCTCACCAAAATGTGGAGTAAGAATTAAGCGGGGGATGGGTATATTTCTTTTTTCCATTGTTGCGGCAGATTCTTTTGCAATCTTAGAAAGTTCATCTTTTACCTCATCACTGAAAGAACCAAACAGAGTATCGGGGCCAAAAGACTTCTCTGCGGGCGTGCTAGATTCTTGCCCGTAATAGTTAGAAAAAGTCAGACTCTTGATCGTTTCTCTGGTCAACCCACTAACAATTTCATCTTTCTTGGCCTCGGCGAATCTTTCTCTAACGACTTCGTCCATACTTTCACTCTGAGGGAAGCTAGCAACAATCGCTTCTACTTTCTCATCTACTGCCTGCATTACTAAATCATTCTGAGTTATCTCCCTCATTACAACGTCAAGAATCACTGGTTGGACTTCGGCTAATACTTTAACCTCTTTTGCCTCGCGTTCAGATATTTGCTCAACTTGCCCTTGAATAAGTGGTGAATCTTTAGCAAGCGCAACTACTTTGGAATACTGTTCATGGGCGACAAGAACCAGCCTGTCCACCAAAGGAACACCAGTCCGTTCTCCATAAGGCAAACGCAAACCTCTTCCTATAGTTTGCTCAGTTAATATTGCTGCAGCCGATTCACGCAGGGGCGCGATGGTGTAAACATTTGTAACATCCCAACCTTCTTTAAGCATATTGACGTGGATCACGATCTCAATCGGATTATCTGGATGCTCAAGTGAGATTAGTTTTTCAATGTTCTCATCGGCTTCATCTCCGCGAAGTCTTGTATGTATTTCAATTACTTTTCCTGCAAATTCTCCGGCGCGGAAATTATCACTTTCGATCAGGCTTCTTAACTCTCCGGCATGGGTAGTATCTTTAGCTACGACTAGCATCACAGGCTTTACGGGGGGTCTGTTGTTTTCAAGTGCATATTCTTTTAAAGCATTCTTTGCTCGTTCGTGGAAAAAAGCCGCCAACTGTAATTTACGCGCATCGGTATCAATAGAATCTGGGTCAAATTGGCTGAAATCCACATCAGCTTCAGTACCGATCCACGGATCCTTAACTAGTTTACCTCGAATGGCATCACCAAGATTATATGAGTAC
>CAIJXO010000066.1 GCA_903824735.1 uncultured bacterium
CTGTGATTACTAATGAATATTTAGAGACGCAGATAAAGTTAGACCAAAAGTATTGGGAGTCTCTGGGTAATACAACCAAGGTTTCTAATTCGTTAACTGTGTCAAAGGGTATCTCAACGGTGGGTGGTTTGGGCAAGGGCTGTTCTATCCAAAATTATAGCAATAAAGGTGTCAGCACTTCTACTTTAATTGTGCAAATAAATAATCAACCTTTCTACAAAGTCATTGAATCAGATTATGGTATGAATCAAGTTTATAACATAGAAAGGTATGTGCAGATGTTGGATACTACACAGTGCAGGTTCATTGAGTTTAGTAATCATTGGGGAAATCCTGGTGCATATTATTCTGATAAAGAAGAAGTAAGCACGATGAATAAAAATAACGAAATTTTTAAAAATATGCTTAAACAGAAACAACAAGAAATATTTGATAGTATTAAGGTCGGAAATCCTACTTACTAAAATTATAGACATCGTTTTATATGGTGGTTTGAGCGGGGGGATAGAATGTTGGAATATACACACTAGTTTCATCTAACCTTTCAAACACGGTTCTGACTTCCTCTACGACGGCACCCCAATTTATAAAATGTTTTTACATCTTGAACAATTAATTCTCACTTATGCCGAGCATGTTCATTTGGCGATTTTTGCTCCAGTTGTTTCCTTCATTGAAGAAGTTATTCCGCCGATCCCATCACCTTCAGTAATGATCGCGACTGGTTCGATGGCTGAAGTACAGAACTACACCATCTACGGGCTTATCTTCTTGGCCATCTTGGGAGCGATAGGTAAGACTTGTGGGGCGAGCGTCGTGTACGTTGTGATTGATAAAGCAGAAGATTTTTTATTTAAAAAAAGAGGAAATATATTTGGTGTCACCCACGAACAGATTGAGTCTTTTGGCTCGCGGTTAAGTCGAGGTGTCCGTGATTATTTTATTTTGACAATCTTGCGTGCTCTGCCGATCGTTCCGAGTACAGTTATATCAGTCGGTTGCGGCTTGCTCAAGGTAAAAATGAAACTTTTTATAATCACTACTCTTGTCGGTTCCTTTATCAGAGACATGGTCTATATTACCCTCGGCTATTTTGGGACCAAGACGGTACTTAATCTTTTTGTGGAAAATACCAATCGTGTGGAATCTCAGATACAACTGTTAGTAGTTATTGTTGTCCTGATCTTATTGATATATCTGTATTACAAACGCCAGAAGAATCAGACTAAATGAAAAAGACCTTATTCTCAATCATTGCTTTAGTCATTTTGTTTTCGGGTGTTTTTAGCTGTAGTCGGGCAGAAGCAGCTGTAGGTTACGAAAGACTTTTCTATTTCCGTGAAGGACCAAATGCGCGCAAGTCTTTCTTTGCGCATCCAGGCTCTATTGATGTTTTTGCCACACAGAGCTACCAAATAAATAAAGAAGCTCACCTCGTCGGGTCAATAAAAAAAGACCTACTGGATTTTTCTAAGAAGAACAAAATTAAAGTCATGCCGCTTCTCACAAACGGTAATTTCCATGCGACAACCAGTCGAATCTTTCTCGACGATACTAAACTGCAGGATATGCTCATTGATAATCTAATTTCTGAAGCTAAAGATTTCGGTTATTGGGGTTGGCAGATCGACTTTGAGCAAATGGATCTATCTTATCGTGATGAATTCTCGGCTTTCGTCGAACGGGCTTATAAAAAGTTTCAGTCTAATAATTTGAAGCTCAGTGTCGCAGTGATTGCTCAGATATCGGAGAACCCACTGGATTATCCAAACAATCTTTGGGAAAGAATTATTGGCGTTTATGATTATGCTCGCTTAGCTTCTTCGACTGACTTCATCAGTATTATGTCCTACGACGATCCTTATTCGAAAGGTCCGGTCACGGGTTATATTTGGCTCAATGAAGTGATTGCTTTTAGCTTAACTAAGATCCCAGCCGATAAAATATCGCTTGGTCTTGGATTGTATTATTGGCAGTGGCGCGATCTGGATAGCAAGCGCACGGGTATTGGCGGGAACGAGGGGATTAATAATGTACTGACTAAACGCCCAGTTACTTTTCACTATGACGAAATAGAGCAGGCGCCTTACTTTCATTATTGGTCAAAAGCTGATGGCAAAGGTTATACCATTTGGTATGAGAATGCAAAAAGTGTTGCCAAAAAGATTTCTTTAATTAAAACAAATAAACTACGCGGTTTTTCCGTTTGGGCTCTCGGTCTTGAGTTACCTAGTGTCTATAGTGTGATGAAGTAGCGAGGCTAGAATGAAAGGCTGTTCATCATTCCAGAATAAGTGCTAATGAATGAGGGGATAGCAAAGAGCATCAAGATTAAAGGCAAGACTACTATTACAATCGTGATAATTAAAGTCCACTGAAAGTATTTTCGGGTCTTCTCGACGGAGATATAAATCTTATCAATTTTTTCTTTTAATTCTTGATCCATGCTTTTATTATATCACGCTTTTTGCTATATTTGATTGATGCTTAAAATACTTACAACAAAACCCAGTAAAGATTATGAGTTGATTGACTCTGGCGACGGCGAAAAGTTGGAGCGTTTTGGGCAGTATATTTTGCGCCGACCTGATCCGCAAGCTTTATGGAAGAAAAATTTAGACGAAAAACTTTGGAAACAAGCCGATGCTTCTTTTTCTCGTGAAAGTGACAATGCGAAGTGGAAGATAAAAGAAGGAACGGCGAAAGAGTGGCAAATCGCGATGGGTGATTTAAATTTTATCATTAAGCCAACCGCCTTTAAGCACACTGGTCTTTTTCCTGAGCAGGAGCCAAATTGGTCCTGGATTAAAGAAAAAATTTCGACCCGCCTTCGCTCCGAAGCTCCGACGGGCACAGTAAAAGTTTTAAATCTTTTTGGTTACACGGGCGGAGCAACTTTGGCGGCCTTATCGGCTGGTGCAGAAGTGGTACATGTGGATGGCTCAAAGAGTGCGATTACCTGGGCGCGCGAAAATGCCACGGCTTCTAAGTTGGCTGATAAAAAAGTCCGTTGGATTGAAGACGATGCACGCAAATTTGTTCAGCGTGAACTCAAGAGGGGAAATAAGTACGATGCGATTATCATGGATCCGCCCGCTTTTGGTCATGGTGCAAAAAATGAAGTGTGGAAAATCGAAGAAGATTTCATTGGCCTACTTGATATGTGTCAGGACATCCTCTCGGAAAATCCTTTGTTCGTTTTGGTGAATGGTTACTCGGCAGGCTATTCCGCTAGTGCCTACAAGAATAGTCTTTTGTCCCTTGTCGAGAAGTTTGGCGGCGAAATAGAGAACGGTGAACTATCTATTGAAGAAGCGAAAACGGGCCGTCTACTACCGGCTGGTATTTTTGCGCGTTGGTTTAGATAAAACTCCTTTTTTGTGGTAATATATCTTTAACTATGAAAAACATACTAAAAGCTTTTTGGAATTTTATAAAAGGACATAAAGTCTGGTCAATTATTATTTTAATTGTGATAGTGGCCATCGTCTGGTATGCCGTTTCGGGTGGTAAAAAACCAGTTACTACGACCTACGTCACAGCCGAGATAGGTAATATTAAAGAAGAAGTGAGTGTGACTGGCAATGTTAAGCCTGTAGCTGATGTCGATTTAGCTTTTGAGCGCGGGGGTAAAGTGGCAAGCTTGAACGTCAGAGTCGGCGATCGGGTTTCGACCGGCCAGGCTTTAGCGTCAGTATCCAATGCCGATTTGGTAGCTAATCTCGATCAAGCCAAAGCTAATTTAAAGAAAGTCAGAGCCAATTTTGGAGATGATGCGGACACCGTCCTGCTTGGTTTCGAGCAATCAAAAATCTCTCTGATGAACCAGATAAGAGATTCTTATACCAAAGCCGATGATGCCCTTCGTAACAAGGTTTACTCAATGTTTTCTGACCCCGCTAGGTATCGTGCTCGTCTGATTTTTATCACCAATTCTTTCCTACAGGAGGATATTGAGGAAGGTAAGGATGATATGGGCGATACGTTGGATAGCTGGAGACGTTCACTGCTTAAATTTAGCGAATCTTCTGATTTGTCACTATATTATAGCGAGGCGAAAACGGACCTGAATCTTTTAAAAGTTTTACTCGATAAAAGTGCCGAAGCAGTAAACGGTCTCGATTCTTCGACAGATGTGATTTCTCAAACACAGATTGATACCTGGAAAAGTAATATTTCGACTGCCCGCACCAGTGTAAATACAGCAATTGATACTTTGACCACTTCTTTTGATCAGTATAAGTCAGCAGATTTAGCGGTAAAACTTTCTAAAAATAGTACTCTCGGTGAAGAAGCTTTGATTGAACAGGCCCAAGCCCAGGTGGCGAGCGCTGAGGCTGAATTAGCCAAAACAATTATTCGTTCACCGATCTTGGGTGTAGTGACCGATATTCCAGTTGAGTTGGGCGAAATTGTGCCGGCTAATCAAAAGGCGATTTCCGTCATCTCTTATGGTGATTACGAAGTAGAGTCCTTTGTGCCAGAAGCCGATATTTCAAAAATCAAATTAGGCAATCAAGCCAGCACGACACTCGATGCTTATGGTAGTGATGTCAATTTTGCGATGAGTGTTATTAAAATTGATCCAGCGGCAACCGTGATTGACGGTGTACCTACCTACAAAATTACCTTAAGGTTTGTCAATCAAGATGAACGAGTGCGGTCAGGTATGACTGCCAATATTGATGTCGTCACTTCTGAGAAAAATAATGTCTTAACTGTTCCTGCTCGAGCTGTCTATGTAAAGGATGGTGGACGATATGTCAAAGTTGCCGGCCCTGATGGCGTTTTAGTCGAACAGAAAGTTGAAGTCGGTTTACGCGGTTTTGATGGCCGAGTCGAAATTGTATCGGGATTGAATGAGGGGGACAAAGTCAGCTCATGAACATTATTGAAGTAAAAGATCTAGCCAAGGTTTATGCCAACGATGGTGTGGAGACTCGCGCCCTCGATGGAGTTTCCTTTTCAATTAAGAAGGGGGAGTTCTTAGCTATTATGGGGCCATCTGGTTCCGGTAAATCTACCTTACTTCAGATTCTGGGTTTGCTCGATGATCATTCATACGGTAGCTATACTTTTTCTGGCCGAAGCGTAAAAAGTTATAATCCAGACGAGATTGCCGATATTCGTAATGAGAAAATGGGTTTTGTTTTTCAGGCCTTTAATCTTTTGCCGAAATCGACAGTTTTGGACAATGTGAAATTACCACTGCTGTATTCCAAGGTCCCAGAAAAAGATTGGGAGCGTCTGGCAACTGACGCCGTTGAAGCGGTTGGTTTGGGTCACCGTATCAACTATGAAGCTAATCGACTTTCGGGTGGAGAGAAACAGCGTGTGGCGATTGCCCGTGCTCTAGTGAATAAGCCCGAAGTCATTTTTGCTGATGAGCCAACAGGAAACCTTGATTCTAAATCCGGTCAAGCGGTTATAGAAATTATTCAAAAACTAAATCGTGAAAAAGGTCATACGATAATTCTTATAACTCACGAAACATACACTGCTGAATATGCCGAAAGGATCATCCGTTTACACGACGGGAAAATCGAGAGTGATGTGAGGGTTACGAATCGAAAACTCGACGGTAAAGATTTTGTAAAATAAAATGAAACTCAAATACAGTATAAAGACGGCAATAAATGGACTAAGAACGCACAAAAGTCGTTCGGCTCTGACGATTTTGGGTATTGTAATTGGTATTACTTCGATTATTTTAATTATGTCACTCGGTCAGGGAGCCAAAGGCTTGATTCTCGGCGAGATTCAAGGTTTGGGGGCAAAAAACGTGATTATCTTGCCCGGTAAAGAGCCGGGCGGACCAAGCGATCTCGCCTCACTTTTTGCCGATTCTCTTAAGGAGCGGGAACTGAATGCTCTGAAAAATAAAAATAATGTACCAAATGCTGTCAGAGTTATGCCGATTATTTTTGGTTCGGAGAACGGTGTGTATGGAAATGAGATTTATAAACTGTCACTGTTTGGGGCAGGTGAAGTGATGGAGGCTTTGTTTGATTTGAAACCAGAGAGGGGTATCTTTTTGTCAGATGAAGACGTGCGTAGTAAGGCTAGTGTCGTCGTCCTTGGCTCGAAAGTGAAAGATGAATTATTCGGGGCGAGTGAAGCCGTGGGTCAGAAGGTTAGAATCAAGAACAATACTTTTAGAGTCATCGGTGTTTTACCAGCCAAAGGTCAAAGCTCGTTTATAAACTTTGATGAGTCGGCTATTATTCCTTACACCACGATGCAGCAGTATGTCGTGGGTACAAAGTACTTCAACCGCGTCGTGGTCGAAGCCGATTCCGAAAATAATATTGACGCTGTGGCGCAAGATATCAAAAAGACCTTGCGTGATCTGCACAATATTACTGATCCAGAGAAAGATGATTTTTTTGTTTCGACACCCGCTGAGGTGGCCGAGAAGCTCGGTACCGTCCTCGGTACTCTGACAATATTTTTGGCGGCAGTAGCGGCGATTTCCCTTGTTGTGGGCGGTATTGGTATTATGAACATTATGCTTGTCTCAGTAACTGAGCGTACAAAAGAAATCGGTTTGCGCAAAGCGATCGGTGCTACGAACAAAAATATTCTGACTCAGTTTCTACTCGAGGCCGTAATTCTTACGGGGCTCGGCGGTGTCATCGGCATCATCTTGGGATCACTTTTTTCTTTTATCGCTTCGATTTTAATAGTTAAATTTGCTGGTCTAGATTGGTCCTTCACTTTCCCTTACAATGCGGCTATCTTAGGTCTCGTTGTTTCCAGCTTGGTTGGACTTGTCTTTGGCCTTTATCCCGCTCGCCAGGCGGCTAAGAAAAGCCCAATGGAAGCCCTTCGTTACGAGTAGTAATATTTTTCTCTCTAATGCGTCATATGTTATAATAGCTTAGCAGCTAGTTTATTAATTTTATTTAATTTAGATATGGACACATTACAAAATCATAAAGTTTGGAAAATCGTCGGTTTAATTATTGTCATCTTAATTGTCGCCAAGATTTTTGGTGGTGGTCATGATGAGTGGAGGGGAAATGATAAACCAGTAAATACAATTACCGTCTCTGGTACCGGTGAAGTTGTAGTTAAGCCAGATATTGCCACCATCTCTTTTGGTGTTTCTGCCGAGAATTTAGACGTTGCTAAGGCTCAGAGTGACTCAGCAACCAAGATGAACAGCATCATTGAGGCCCTTAAAAAGAATGGTGTCGATGAGAAGGATATTAAGACTACAAATTACAGTATCTATCCTCGCTACGATTATACTAAGGTAGCAAGTCCAATGTATCCTTACGGAGGCAAGCAAGTACTTGCAGCTTATGTCGTATCTCAGACTGTCGAGGTTAAGATTCGTGATATCAGTAAATCTGGCGCCATTCTTTCTAGCGTTGGTGGACTAGGGGTTACTGATATTAGTGGCTTGAATTTCTCTGTTGATAAAATCAAAGATGTACAAAATGATGCTCGTGATTTGGCCATCAAAGATGCTCGGGCACAGGCAGAAGTTTTAGCTAAGGGTCTTGGTGTAAAATTGGTAAAAATTACTAGTTTCTCTGAAGGTAATAGATCACCAATTTATTACGGCATGATGGAAAAGGCGGTCTCAGCACCGATGATGGATTCAGTTGCCCCAAGCGTACCAGCAGGCGAGAACAAGATTACCTCAAATGTCACAATCACCTACGAAATCCGATAACTTGCTATTTTTCTTATAATATAGTAGTATTAAAAGACCCCAAAGCGGGGTTTTTTAATAGAATAATCAAAAAAATATGAGCAGATTTGGTGAATACTTGAAAGACACGAAGGGTGAACTAAAACATGTGACTTGGCCATCTAAAAACCAAGCGATCTTGTTTACTGTTATTGTTATCATATTTTCCGCAGTCGTGGCTTTCTTCCTCGGTGCTTTTGATCTTTTGTTTACTTATCTTTTGAAATTCTTTATCTAAATAAAATATGGCTAAACAAAATATACAAGAGGGGAGAAATTGGTATGCGATCCACACTTATGCGGGTTATGAAAATGCGGTTGCGCGAAATCTAAAGCAAAGAATTGATTCGTTGAACATGAACGATCGTATTTTTGATGTTATCGTGCCGATCGAAAAGAAAATCAAAGTGAAGGGCGGGAAGAGAATTGAAGAGGAAGAGAAAATCTATCCAGGTTACGTACTGGTAGACATGACCGTGACCGATGATTCTTGGTATGTAGTTCGAAACACTCCAAGAGTAACTGGTTTCGTCGGTTCTGGAGTCTTTCCGGTGCCACTAGGTAAAGAAGAAGTAGAGAATATCTTTAGCCGTATGAATGCGGGTACCGTTAAGCACAACAGTGGTCTATCAATCGACGATGCGGTTGTCATTACCGATGGTCCATTTAAGGATTTGGAAGGTAAGGTAAGTGAGATTGATAACGATCGCGGTAAGGTCAAGGTTCTAGTCTTGATGTTTGGTCGCGAGACTTCCGTTGAGCTTGATATGTTGCAGATTCGTCCATTATAAGGTAGTTTATTAAGTACTGATTCGCTTCTAAATCAGCTAAAACAAAATTATGGCAAAGAAAATAACAAAAAAATTAAAGTTACAGATTCCCGCTGGTAAAGCTAACCCAGCTCCACCAGTTGGTCCAGCTCTTGGTCAGGCCGGTGTGAACATTGGTGATTTCGTGCAGAAATTCAACGCCGCTACCGTCAAAATGATTGGCGATATTGTGCCAGTTGAGATTACTGTTTACGAAGATCGTACTTATGATTTCAAGCTTAAAACTCCACCTGCAACTGGTCTTATTCTAAAGGCTGCTGGTGTCGAGGCTGGTTCTGGTAAGCAATTGGTCAAGAAAGCCGGTTCTATCACCAAAGCTCAGTTAAAAGCGATTGCTGAGAAGAAAATGGCTGATCTAAACGCCAATGACATCAACGCCGCTATGAAGATCATTGAAGGTTCATGCCGTTCGATGGGTATCGAGGTTAAAGGCTAATCTTTTTCTAAAATTAAATTACAAACAGAAAACAGCTCTTGCACAAGGGTTGTTTTTTGTTTTAGGCGAGGTAAAATTGGTCTAATGTCTAAATTAATTATTGGATTAGTTGGTCCATCTGCTGGCGGCAAGGGCACTGTGAAAGATTATTTGCGTAAGAAATTTAATGCTGAAGATTGTAGGTTTTCGACAATTCTCGGCGATATTTTAAATAGGGTGGAGGTCCCTATTAGTCGAGAAAATCTGCAGACCCTTTCTACCGTACTGAGAAAAACTTTTGGCGAAGATCTTTTGGCCAAAGCAATTGCTAATGACGCTCAGAAGATTAAATCCGAGATCGCAGTAATCGATGGCGTCAGAAGGATAACCGACATTGGCCATCTGATGCCGCTCGATAATTTTGTGTTGGTTTCAGTAGATGCTTCTCCTGAAGTGAGATATAAGAGAGCAATTTCAAGAAACCAGTATCTTGGTGATTCCCAAAAGACCTTTGAACAATTTTTGCTTGAACATAATTCCGAAGCGGATCGTGAGATACCTGAAGTAATGAAATCTGCCAAGGTTAAGATCAATAACGACGGCAGTTTTGAGGACCTTTATCAGCAGGTTGATCAACTAATCGCCGATAATTTAAAATAAAATGAGAGGAAAGTTTATCGTATTAGACAGCGGGGAGGGGGCAGGTAAGACGTTGCAGTTAGAAAAAGCAGCCGAATTGTTCGGCGATAAGATACTTGTTACTCGTGAACCAGGGGGTTCTAAGTATGCCGAACAGATTAGGGAATTAATTCTGCACTCCATTTATGCTCAGAACGCTGACGCCAAAACTTTGTTCGCTCTATTCTGGGCGGCCAGGGCCGATCATTTGGACAAGACTATTAAACCCGCCTTACTTGAGGGTAAGACCGTGATAACTGACCGCTTTGATTCGTCTACTTACGCCTACCAGATCATTGCACAGGGGGCGATGGAGCTAAAGGAGCTATTTTGGCAGATGCGCGATGTCTATCTCGGCGATTGTAAACCAGATTTGTATATTTATCTCGATGTCGATCCGTCCATTGGCTTGGCTCGCAAGAGTAATCAGGGTCCAGAAGAGTTAAATCATTTTGAAGCTCGGAAGATTGATTTCCATCAACGACAAAGATTAGGCTGTAAGGAATTTATGGAGAAAGTTCCGCATAGAGTTATCGACGCTAGCCGTTCAATCGAACAGGTTTGGCACGATTTCCGAGAGGTACTAGAGAAGGAAATTACATCCTAGAATAGACCTTAAAGTTGTAATTGAACTCGTTTTTTTCGTCTTTAGTGTGAGGTTCTTCACTGACTAGATCCCAATCATCTTTATCAAACTCGGGGAAATAGACATCGCCCTCTGGATTACAATCCACTTCAGTAATGTATAGCTTGTCTGCGTATGGGAGAGCTTGTTTGTAAACATTTGCTCCACCTATAACAAATATCTCATCTTTTTTTGCTAAGTCTAAGACCTTTTCCCAGTTGTCTAAGACCTCAGCGCCAGAAATATCACTTTTTGTTTCTGATAAAACTAGATTCCTGCGATTCGGTAGCGGCTTTCCTAGTATATTAACGATAGACAGAAAGGTGTTTCTGCCCATCAGTACAGTTTTTCCGGTTGTAATTTTTGAGAAGTATTTTAGATCCTCGGATAGTCTCCACGGTAAACCATTTTTTATTCCA
>CAIJXO010000067.1 GCA_903824735.1 uncultured bacterium
GCAATTATTTTTTGTATAACATGTCTGGTATAAATTTTTTCAGTAGCAAACTTTGGGAAAAATATAGTGAAAAATACCCCAAGTATAAAGACAAATATAGGCTGAAAAGACTCGGTCAATAAGACAAGACCTATCGGGGCCAAAAGATACGAAAATGCAACAACAATATTCCCAGTAATGTATAGGGTCTCGTTCAATATGTTAAGCGACAGTATCCTCCGCGAGTTTTCGCGTATAGCCAGCAAAAAATTTTCACGGTAAGAGCGAATGAATATAAATATAAGAACACCAACAAGTGTCATCATAAGATGCTCCCAGAAGAGTGACCGCCAAAGATTCTCCTCTAGGGCAACAGCTTTAAACAAAACAGATTCCACTGCCCATGCTAATGCCGCGGCTAGCATTAATGGAATAGTCTGACGACGAAGTTTGAACTTATTTTCTGCGTCAATTTCGAAAGAAATAATCGTTGTACCTAAAATTATAATGGCCATCGCGAATAGTTGTAATCTCGACAGCGTCTCTCCCAACACGAAATAACCCAATATTGAACCAAAAACTGGAACAAGTTGATAAAAAACTACCACAATAGAAGCCTCTTCGTCTTGAAGTGCTAATAAATAACACCATATTACAGCTACATTTAATATTCCGACAATACCAAGAGTAAGAATCTGGACATAACCAACCGATAGAACCGTGCTGTCAACAAGAAGGATAACAGGTAAGACAAAAAATGAAATCAATGACGAAACAAGCACGAGCGTCCCCACCCCTCCATCCTTGAAATACTTTTCCAAGAGAAGTTTGTCGATAAAATTCGTCAAGGCATATAATATCGGTCCAATCAATGCAATAAAAAACCAAGTCATAATGTAGAGAGTTTAACATAGTTGCCTTGTTTTTGATAGTAAATTGTAATATAATTTTACCGCTATGAATATTCTGTTTGTCTCTAACGAATGTATGGGTGCACATCTTGCTGTTCTACTCAAGAAAGAAGGACACGATGTTAAACTCTATATAGATAATAAAAGCGACCGCCAAGACTTCGACAACATTGTTGAAAAAACAAAATCATGGAAGAAAGAGCTTTCCTGGGTTGGCAAGGATGGCTTGATTGTATTTGACGATGTGGGATACGGTAAGATCCAGGACAAATTACGTAAAAAAGGCTACCTAGTATTTGGCGGTTGTGAGATGGCTGATAATCTCGAAAAAAACCGAGAACTTGGGCAAAAGATATTTAAAGAGCACGGACTTAAGACCGTGGAACTTAAGGATTTTAACGATATCGAGGACGCAATCAACTTTATCAAGCGAAACCCACGAAAATGGGTCATTAAGTGTAATGATCATAGCCGAAAATTTATAACTTACATCGGCGAATTTGAGGATGGAAAAGATACGATCAGCGTTCTCAAAAACTATTTTAATAACAAGCATATCAACCGTGAGAAAATTACCCTGCACGAAAGAATTGAGGGGGTTGAAATGGGCGTGGGAAGATATTTCAATGGCAAGGATTGGGTGGGACCAATTGAAATTAATTTTGAACACACAAGAATGTTCCCAGATGATGTTGGACCTGTTACTAGCGAAATGGGCACTTTAGCTTGGTATGACAACGACGAGCAGAATAAACTGTACAAAGAAGTACTCAGCGGCTTCAAACCTTATCTACAGAAGATAGGCTTCCGTGGTGATTTTGAGATTAACTGTATTATCAATGAAAATGGCGCCTTCCCTCTTGAGGTCACAGCCAGAATGGGTACTCCAATTATTCATCTACACAGCGAATTAAACCTTTCACCTTGGGGCGAATTTCTTCTAGCCGTTGCTCAAGGTAAGGATTATGACCTAAAGTTTAAAAAAGGATATGGAATAGTAAACTTAATCGCTACTCCCCCATTTCCATACGGTAAAAAACATAGTAAAGAAACACTCTACGGAACAAACGTGTATTTTGACAGGTTATTACACGAAGAAATGAAGAGCGTGCATTTTGAAGGTTTATCTCTTCGTGTTGGAAAAGACCAAGGGCAGTACTTTATTTCAAGTCACGAGGGATATATCGCCTACACGACTGCGGTTGCCGACACTGTTTCAAAGGCCAGACAAAAAAGTCTGGATCTAATAAATAAAATTGTCGTACCAAAAGGCTTCTATCGAAACGACATCGGGGAGAAATTTGAGACACAGGATTTAGCAAAATTAAAGAAGTGGGGGTATATTAAGTAGGCATATGAAAAGGCCGCCGGTATCCTCCACCAAGCTCAAATCTAGAGTTCTCTTATTATCTTATTGATATATTTTGGCGTCATTTCATGTCCCGTGTCTATAATTGGAACAATTTTTTTTACTCCAGTATTTTTCTTAAATAATGATTTAGAGCGTTTTATTAACAAAGGATGCTCAAGTTCACCATAAAGTAGAGATAGGGTCTCGGCTTTTGATTTTAGATATCTCATTTTTTTTACATCTTCTGCTAGATCTTTACCTATATGTTTCTCAAATTTAGGTCCAAGTGTAATTACGTCATTATGAAGATAAGGTGAAATTGAACAAATTATTGCCTTTCTTATGGCTAATCTTGTAGAGACACAATAACCAATAAGAGCGCCCATAGAAAAACCAAGTATACTGACATCCTTCTTATCACCAATTGTTTTTATTGCCGAGTCGACAAGTTCTGATAAAACCTGGCCGCGTTTAATTTGCAGGTTTAGAGTAATAACTTCATAACCTAGTTCACTTGCTCTCAAGACGATTGGAGAGTAACGTTTATTTCTTGTGGTTTCGCCATAGGCTGGGATAATATATAAAATCATAGATATTTAAGTTAAAGCTTAGTGAGTATAGCACACTTTATTATAATTCCATAAAATATAAAGCAGAAACACCAGATTTTATTCTGGTGTTTTTGTTAGGTGTTTTTCAACCCTCCTTTTCTCATATAGTCTAGCTTAGATATGCTTAAGCAGAACTGATGGCCATGAAGTCCTTCACTTCTATAGCCTATATGCTCAAGACAGCGCAGGCTGGCTATATTTTTATAATGAACTTTTGCCAACACCCTCTGAAGCCCCACAACATCAAAGGCGTACCTAAGGAGTAGAATTTGTGCTTCTTTACCATACCCCATATTCCACAAATCCTTGCGTCCTATAATAAAGCCAGCCTCAGCTATCTGTGTAGTCGTATTTATATCATGGAGTCCAGTTTCTCCAATAATCTCATCTCCATCCTTTAGACAAATTGAAAAGACAATATCAGTCTGAGTACGTTGCGACATTGTTCTCCAAGAGTCTCGAAGGTTCTCGGGTGTGACAATGTCCTTTAGGTCTAGGTACTTGATCACTTCTAGATCATTAAACCACAAAAACAGTAATGAAAGATGCTCCTCAAGTACTGGGCCCAAATAGATACGTTGATCAGCACAGCCATCAGGAAACTTTCTCATTATATTCTCCTATAAAAACATGGGGAACCTTGTGAGTCCCCCATGTTATTGGTGAAGGCAGCCCTGGCTTGCCCCCTTACTTCTTCTGGTCGAATTCGCCCAGCTTCACGCCCTCAATGAAGGCCTTCCACTCGGTGTGGTTGAAGAACAGGGTCGAACGCTTGGGGTCCTTGCTGTCACGCAATGCGACACCAGCAGGTTTCATGGCAACCTGTACGCAGTTGATGAAAGGCGACGTCCTTGTCGACGTAACGAAATCCTTTTCAACAACTCGGAATGCTTTACTGCTCCGCTTCATACTGAACTGACCTTTCTTCTTTGTTTAACCCTAGCACAACGCTAGAGCCTCCATTGTCAATGGTAACACGACGTAAAAATTATAGCCAGGTGGTGATAACCCTAATTCAACATGCTTAAATTATTATAGAATTTTTGGCATAAATGAACAATAAATTAAAAGTATGTTAGACTTCAATTATCCACTTTTTATGATGAATAATATTAAATTTAAAATACAAAAATTAGTAAAACTTGATCAAAAAAATATCAAGGATTTTTGCTCAAAAAAAATTAGTAAAAACGAGTATTTGGATTTATCTATAAACCTATCAAAGAACTTCCTCTCGATCCTTAAACAATTCGGATTTCCATACAGAAGCATCGTTTCAAGTAAAGCATATTTGTCTGGAGTGACTCTAGCTTTACACCTAGACTTACCGGATCTAAAAAAAGTTTATAATAAGTATATTAGAGAATCGACGCAGAAAGAAGTACTTGCTGGACATAGAATTATATTCGTCGACAAAATAAGGGTGTTATCTGGAAAATCACAATTATATGGTAGTCAATATAAAATAGTTGGTAAAAAGATTGAATTGTTGTCAATTAAAGACCCGAAGACACTAGACAAAAGAAGAAGCAATATCGGAGTCGAACCGCTATCTAAATACCTAGACCGAGCAAAGAGGTCCCTTTAATTACAGGCCGTATTATATTTACTCAAACCCCTTCTTTTGCTTCTTGAAAAGCACGGCGTACTGACCCTTGAGCTTAATGAGCTCCTCGTGTGTTCCCTCCTCTTTTATTCTGCCGTCTTCCATGAGGATAATTTTGTCCACGTGGCGAATAGTTGAATAATTGTGCGAAATCAAAATGGCTGACACGCCCGCTGGGAGATTTTCTAGATTTTCAAATATTTTAAGTGACGAGGTAGCATCGATGGACGCAGTCGGCTCGTCCAAGACGTACAAAAGTGGTTCGCGGTAGAAAACTCGAGCTATTGCCATCTTTTGATTCTGCCCTTTAGACATTTCGACTCCACCAAACTCAACACCGATCATTTCATCATATTTTTGTTTCCATTCCTGAATAAACGAATCGGCGGTACTCATCTTACCTGACTCAATGACTTTTTCTTCTGAGATACTTGCGACGCTTGAGTCACTTGCCCGGCCCATACTAATCGCCTCTTTGGTCTTCATATTGTAGACAGTATAGTCTTGCAAAAGCACACCAATGTATGACCACCACTCTTTGGTGCTCAGGTCTTTTAAATTAACATCGTTAATAAGTATTTCACCAGAAACTGGGTCATGGACACGCAAGAGAAGTCTGATAATCGTCGTCTTTCCCGCCCCGTTATCACCCACGATGCCGACTTTTTGTCCGGGGTTGATGGTTAAATTGAAGTTATGGAGAACTTTCTTGTCTTGACCTGGATAATGGAAGGTAACATTGCGAAATTCAATTTTTGGACTCGTCGAAAGACCAAGTCTCTTGGGATTCTTGATCTCCTCGATTACCGGCTTCGTATCGAAGACTGTAAACATATCTTTAACGTAAAGATTTTTCTCAAACTGGCGGGCCAGGCCTGACAAGATGTTTGACATTGAGGAGTTCAAGCGTGCGATAGTGCTAATCATGAAGATCATCATACCAACCGCCAAATCACCCTGGACCACGCCTAAAACTAGCAAATACAAAGACAAGAAAAAGCCAACATCTGACAGCAGTTCAGCGCCGAATTTATACCAAAAACCTTTCTTCTCAGTGCCGATTTGTTCAACTTCAAAGTCATGAAGAATCTTGCGCGCTCGTCCCAAAAGATTGTCGGAGTTTTGATAAATCTTTGACTCGATTGTCGCAGTACGCCAGGTAAAGAATCGACGTAAATCAAAATAGATTCGCATCTCCTTAGAATTTTTTGCCCAAATACCCCAGACTTGTTGGCCATATTTTAATTGAGCAATGAAATTGGGAATCGAGAAAACAATTACGACTAAATATATTTTCCAGCTAAAAGTAATAGCCAAAAAGGAACCTAAAATAATTTCAAATATAAGACGCAGATTTTCAAACTGTGATTCAATGAGTTCGACGATTGGCCAGACACCGCGGGTAAAAGCTTTTTGTGTTAAATCCTGAAAGACTGGATCTTCGAGCTTGGCAATATCCACCGCTGCTCTTCTTCGTAAAATCTCAAGGTCGAGTTCGTTTTGAATTTTGATGAACCAGTGCTTATCAATATAATTTCGGACAATCGCTAAAATACCAGGCAGAGCACTGAACAATGTATACATAAGCAGGATAACCCATAAGCCGTGACCGAGCACGCCGTCTTTGACTGATGCGACAAGTGAATCAACAAGCGAACCTAGGAACTTGGCCTGAGTGAACGGAATGGTCGACAAGAAGACAGAAAAGATGATCAGTAAGATTGTGGAAATAGGAACATACTTCCAACAATAGCCAAACGACCTCTTGGAATTAGCAAGAAGAGACACGGTATCAGCAAAGATACTTGTGATTTTGAGTTTTAGTTTATGCATTAGAGAATTTTGTAGAAGACTATTATACACTACATCCCTTCTTTCTTCAATTCTTCAACAATTTTTCTAGCACTTCGAGATAAACGATTAGGGGTCACGATATTGATTCTAATGAGCAAATCGCCGCGGCTCGAGCTCGTTTTCGGCACGCCTTTGCCCCTCACACGCAAGATTTCGCCGTAGGAGACGCCTTCGGGTATGGAAAGGTCAATATCACCATCCAAGGTTTTAACTGGGTATTTAGCCCCTAAAAGCGCGTCGGACAGCTTTACATTCAAATCCATCACAATGTCTTTACCCTCCTTACTGAAAATAGGGTTATCTTTAACGTGAATCTTGATATATAAGTCCCCAGTCACGCCACCGACAATCGCTTCACCCGCACCATTAAGTTTTACCGTCTCACCATCATCGATATCCGCGGGAATTCTAACTTTGATTTCATCCTGCTTTTTGACAATACCGACACCGTGACAGGTCGCACATTTCTCTTTCGGAATCTTTCCTTGGCCATGACATTTGTCGCACACTCGCTCGGTTTGAAATGTGCCGAGAATCGAACGGCGAACTTCTTTGACTTTTCCGCGACCACCACAATCACCACAAGTATGCATTTCCGTGCCGACTTTAGCTCCAGTACCTTTACAGTCGTGACAGGTCGAAGTCTTGGTCAGGAAAATAGTTTTGCCCGCACCAAAGACCGATTCCGCAAAAGAAATTTCTAAATCAACTTGAATATCTGAGCCTCTCTTGGTTTGCTGACGTCGTCCGCCCCCACCAAAAAAGTCCCCGAAGATATCGCCAAGGTCAAATTCATAACCTTGGCCGTTACCTTGGGTAAATTGAGAGAAATCGAAGCCTTCGAATCCACCACTAAAACCACTCGGGCCGCTACTTGGACCAGCTGAACCAAAGCGATCATACTGTGCACGTTTATTGGTATCAGAAAGTACCGAGTAAGCTTCACTTACTTCTTTGAACTTGGCTTCATTACCGGTTCCCTTATCGGGATGATATTCATGAGCCAGCTTTCGAAAAGCTTTCTTGATCTCGTCTGCCGAAGCACCTTTATCGACACCGAGGGTTTTGTAGTAGTCTTTGTTCATGTTGTTGTTGAAAAGTCTAAGGTTGTTGTTAGTAAAAGTGTCTCACGGAGGGCGACGGCCCGAGTGTGAGCGAATTTTTCAGTAGAAAAATTACGCGTACACTTTTATGACAACAACCGAAAGACTTTTTTCAAATTACTTTTGCTCAAAATCCGCATCTCTTGGTTCTTTCTTCTCTTCCTCTTTAGGCGCCTCACCCGCTGGTGGTGGAGTTTGATTCTTCATCATCGCCTCACCGATTTTATTCATCTCGGTCATTAAAGCTTCGGTAGCTTTTTTAGTCATTTCGAGATCAGTGCCATCTTTAGCTTTCTTCAAATCCACAATTTTATCTTCTACAGCCTTCACAATTTCGGGAGTAACTTTCGCACCATTATCCTTAATTGCTTTTTCGGCTGTATAGATTAATTGCTCAGCATGATTCTTGATTTCAATTTCTTCTTTCTTTTTCTTGTCTTCGGCTTCATGAGCGACCGCATCCGCCTGCATCTTTTTGATATCCTCTTCGGTCAAACCAGAGCGAGCCTCAATACGAATTGATTGTTCTTTACCAGTTGATTTATCTTTCGCTTTCACCGCCAAGATACCATTCGCATCCACATCAAATGACACTTCGATTTGGGGCATACCGCGTGGTGCTGGTGGAATCCCATCAAGAATAAACTTTCCTAAACTTTTATTGTCTTTAGCCATCGCGCGTTCGCCTTGCACGATATGAATTTCTACTGAAGTCTGACTGTCAGCGGCAGTTGAGAAAACTTGAGTCTTAGTAGTTGGAATTGTGGTGTTTCTTTCGACAAGCTTTGTCGCCACATTTCCCATAGTTTCAATACCAAGTGAAAGTGGAATCACATCAAGCAAAAGAATATCTTTCACATCTCCACGCAAGATTCCTCCCTGAACCGCGGCACCAAGGGCGACCACTTCGTCTGGGTTAATGGTAAGGTTTGGCTCTTTACCAAACAAAGCTTTCACGGCGTTAAAGATCGCTGGCATTCTCGTCTGACCTCCAACCATCAAAACTTCGTTGATTTCATCGATCTTAAATGGTGAAGCGGCGATTGCCCGCTTAGTGATTTCAATCGAGCGATCAATCAAATCTTTGGTCAAGTTTTCGAGAGTAGCCCGAGTCATCTTCAAAAGCAAATGCTTTGGCCCAGAAGCGTCAGAGGTAATGAACGGAATATTTATTTCTGTTTCCATCGCGGTTGAAAGCTCAATCTTCGCCTTCTCAGCGGCTTCATCCAATCTTTGCAAAGCTAATGTATCTTTTCGAACATCGATACCAGACTCTTTCTGGTATTCACCAGCGATCCAGTCGATAATTTTCTTATCAATATCGCGACCACCAAGATGTGAGTCTCCATCAGTCGATTTTACTTCGACAATATCGGCACCCACTTCGAGGATCGAGATATCGAAAGTACCACCTCCGAAGTCATACACGGCAATCTTCTCATCTTTCTTCTTGTTGAAACCGTAAGCAAGCGCAGCGGCTGTTGGCTCGTTGATAATTCTCAAGACATTTAGGCCAGCAATAGTTCCAGCGTCTTTGGTTGCTTGTCGCTGTGAATCGTTGAAGTAAGCAGGCACGGTAATAACCGCATCGGTAATTTTCTCACCAAGTTTAGCTTCAGTATCTGTCTTAATCTTTTGTAAGATCATCGCTGATACTTCTTCTGGCTTGAAGTTTTGATTATTCATCTTTACCTCTACCCCACCAGTTGAGGACTTCAAGACTTCAAAAGAAACAGCCGCTTTATCTTTCTGTACACCCGCATCATCAAAACTGTGACCCATAAAACGTTTGATTTGAAAAATCGTGTTTTTAGGATTGGTCACGGCTTGGCGACGTGCGAGCTGTCCTACTAAACGCTCACCAGTTTTCGCGGTTGCGACAATAGAGGGGGTCGTACGTGAACCTTCAATGTTTTCAATTATTTTCGGAGCATCACCTTCCATGACCGCCACGGCCGAGAAAGTGGTTCCCAGATCGATACCAATTATTTTTGACATGTTTTTATTTAGTTAATAGACAGTAAAATAAGAAACTCTGACTCTCCTCCTTTTCTAAGGAGGAGTACCGAGTCTGCGAGGGGAGGTGGTCTAGAAACTAGGAGCTCTCGTTGGTTGGCTCATCACAAAACTAAAATCTTTGAAGTAAGGGGTGAGAACTGACTGGAAATAACTTTTGACCGGAGTAACAGTAGAAACAATACATGCACCACCTAAAGCACAGACTTTCTGCTCTGGAATAGTACTAGCATCGATAGCCTCGGCATATATTGCTTTAGCGATTAGATGACCATTTCTCTCGATAATTTCAAAGTAAACTAAAGCCTCCACACCGTTTGGCATAGTCATTACTTTCGAGAAGTATTTTGGCCCGCCGCTGTGTCGGGCAAGCTGTCTTTGGATAGCTAACATGGCTGTATTATAGCACATTTTTGGGAAAGTCAAAAATAATAATTTACAAATATTTTGCCTCTTCTTCAGCCACCTTACGCCTTTTGGCGATCATTTCAGCTTCTTCTTTTTTATGTTCGGCACTCCACTTTATGAGATTTTCAGTAACATCTTCCGGCGAAGAACTCTCGTTTATAACCTGGACCTCTGGACGAACTATATAGAGGCGACGATTGGCCGTATCAAAATAAATATCATCTCCACCCTGCTTCTTGGGTCCAGTAATTATCACGGGCAAAAATCCAAAAATTTCTTTAACCTGAGTAGCTAGGACATCAACAGACTCCGCATAATCAGCAAAGGTCGAATGACCTCCAGCGATAACAACGTCGACTGTTCCTTCAGTACAGTTATTTCTCGCTTCAATCAACCGGCCTTGCAAATCAGCAATAAAATTTTCACGGTCGGCAACAATAAAACTATGCGGGCTCTGATGTGTGAGTAGTGAAAGCTCTCGGTCATCATCAATACTTCTTCCTACTAAAATTAAACTAGTACAATCAAAAAGATTTTTAGTGATTTTTGGCTTACTATCAAGAGTCGAGATGACATATGTCTCCTTGCCTGAATTTTTATAACCATGTTCGGTTAAAACAGCCGGTTTTGAATAAAAATCGACTGGATAGTCAATATCCTCGAAAGCAGTGATCTGCCCAATTTCTTTCTCGTAATCGCCGAAATTTCCAACACAAGCTATAATAGGTTTTATGTCTTCGGCTAGATGCTCTAATTTTAAACTATTCGGCTGTTCCATAAAATTTTACGACTTAACCTCTCCCACCGCCACCTTTGGCGCAATAATTACTTTACCATTCATGGTGTAACCTTTTTTCTTAAGAGAAGTAATTTTGCCTTCTTTCTCTTTTTCGGTAACAGTTACAACTTCTTCGGCCACATGCAATTTCGGATCAAAAGCCTCTCCTTCTTTGGGTGCAAATTCTTTCAGACCATTGTCATCTAAAACTTTCACGAGTTGCGAATGAATATATTCGACACCAACTCGCCAATTTTGCGGCACGGAATTCCACGCCTCTTTATTCATAAAAGCCATGTCAAAACTTTCAAGTACAGTGAGCATTTCTTCAAGTAAGCTTTCATTGGCAAACTTAATATATTCTTTCTTGTCTTCCTCTGAACGCTTTTTAAAATTCACAAAATCCGCACGCTCTCTCTGCCAGCCGTTCATGTATTCGGCCTTCTCAGACTCAAGCTTCTTAATCTTCTCTTTCAGCTTAGCCAATTTCGCCGCCGGATCAGTTAAATTGTCTGAATCCACATCAGCGTCGTACACTACATCATCTGTAGCATTATCTTGCGCTAAATCGTCTTGTTTTTTATTGTTTTCA